>JALFCW010000097.1 GCA_022771625.1 Prevotella sp. | reverse complement strand
GCATCTACAAAGATATGAACGCTTTTTTAAAGCACCTACAGTTTTTAACTTTTTTTCCTTTTCAATGGTGATGAAAGTACATTTTTTGTACTGGTGCATCAACTTTACCATTTTTTGGTGCTGCAAAGTTACATATTACATCGTATAGATGTTTGCATAATACCCTGTTTTAATGTATCTTTGCACCGTGTTTGGTTTATATTCCGCATTGCGGAACGTACGTTCATCACTGCGGAATGTACGTTCCCCACTGCGGAACATAGATACCGCACTGCGGAACATAACACGAATACCTGTTCTTTGGAAATGTAAACAGGCAATGCGAAAGAATCATAACAGTATATTATGAGACATTGACTATAGGTGTCATAAACATATAACAATAAGTATCATAATCAAATAACATAAGGAATATGGCAAAGTATTTACTACAGGAAATGAATGACGTGAGGAATACCGGCAAGAGGGCGGTATATCCGAAGATGGTGATAAACCAGACTCTTGGAACAGAGGAGTTTATCGACGTGCTGCACAATCATCTGCGCACAGTGGATAAGGGAGTGCTGAGGGGAGTGATAAGCGGTATTGCCGACTCGCTGGTCAGTTTGCTGTCAAAGGGCAACAACGTGACTCTCGACGAAATCGGCACTTTCTCAATGTCGCTGAAGTTTCTCGATGACAAACCAACGGAGATTCAGGAGGAAGATGATCAAATGCTCTACAGGCGAGTGGGAGTGAAGGATCTTAACTTCAAGATATCCCCCAAACTGATACGTGATCTTCAGATGAACACAAGGTTTGAACGTATGATGGCCGGGGCGAGAGAACTAAAGAAGAACCTCTACACCTTGGAGCAGCGCATTGAGAATGCTCTTGCAATTATTGATGAGAAAGGACACATCACCCTCGGAGAATATGCCAAGGTGAACAATCTGTCGCGCACTACTGCATCCAAGGAACTTGCCAAAATCACTGCCGACCCCACCATGCCTATTGACTACATTGGTCAGGCGTCACACAAGATATGGATAAGGCGCAAGGGTGAGTAAGGCTTCAACGTGCTTATATGTCAAAGAGTAGAAAGATGCGATGTCTCTCGTGTGGATATGAGACAGAGGTATATGACGGTCGGGGACTGTTTCAGCAGGAGATAATCCCTATGGAATGTCTTGATTGTCATACTGTGCAAAACATTGTTGTGGGAGGGATAATCGGTGAGGTGGCTCCCTCCTTCAACAGTGAGGCGGGACGCCTATGCCCTAAGTGCAGCAGTATGAACATCCGCCGATGGAACCGCCACACCTGCCCGAAATGCGGTGGTGAGATGGTAGCAGAGGGAAAAGACGAGTTTTGGACTTGATTATTTATAAAAACTGAGGCGAAGATTTTGGGGAAACCGCGATTTCGGGCAATAAAAATTTCGGGGAAACCGTGATTTTAGTGCTAAACTTCCTCGCAGCAGTTGGGCATACATGTTGTTGGAATGTCTCTATGATACACTTGTTGGTGTCGGCGATAGTGCCGTCGAAATCAAACAGCCTTCGCCTTACATGTCTTCCAATGAAAATGCTTGAACAGAAAGATTATACTTGCCGAAACATTCTTTTGGCAGGGCATTCATCTTGTCTTTGATCTTAGAAATGCTTATCTTCTTCGGATTGCGTTTCACCTCTGCCACCATTCCTGTCATGTCAAATTCATTTATGGCCACTATATCCAATTCGTTCTCGCCCTTTCGGTCCCACCAGTTGCCCACTTGAGTATATTTGCCCGACTCCATCAGGTTGGCTTGGAAATACTGTTCAAGAGTGCGTCCTGAGAACACGTCATAGTGGGTGTCTATGTTGCTGCGGAGCAAGGAGAACTGCTGCCTTTCTATCGTAGAATCTCATAATGTAAACCGTTGTTTATATAAACCGTCATTTATATTTCTTCGGCAAAGATACTTATTATTTTTGTTATCTCCAAATAATTTATTGATTATGCAAGCATTTAGCCCAATTATTATCAATTATTAACAAAGGAGTATAAATATGTATTCAATACTTTATGAAAAAGACAAATCACGCCATCTAACTTTATGGAGTTCAAGGAGTCATCTTCATTATCAACGTTATCTCAGCATACGTCACGTTTTCTGGACAGAGAGCCTTTATGGGTGTGAGTCCGTTGTCGGTACCGGCTGCCGCTATAGCCCTGCGTATGGCGGTGATATGGTCTTGGGGGACTATGGCATCAAGTTGCAACTGCCCCGTCTCGACATATTTGGCGAGATGGTTGAAGATGGTTGAGATGGTAAGACTGCGGGCAGCGGCAATGTCGGGGATTGACATTCCCGAGGTAAACAGCTTATAGCTCGTCACGTGAGTCTTCTCCTTCTCTTCCTTTGGTTTTTTCTCTTTTGGCTTTCTCTCCCTCGGTGTCCTTTCCTTCCTGTTGCGTGCAGATTTTTCTTCCCCCTCAATGGCAATTACGAGTGAGTGTTGTTTGTCCTTCAGATAGCCGGCAACGTCAAATCCCTTCTCGGCAACTGCCTTTAGGATAAGCAGATGGAAGCGATAGAGATATACAAAGTCAGAATATGTGTCCTTGAGGCGCTGCATACCCTGTTTGTTGTTTGACTTGACCTCGGTAGTGAGATCAACGACCCTTGAGAGCGTATCCTTGATGTTGGTGAAGAAATAGTCGGCACTGCGCTTGATGCGGTCGAGTATGGGTTGCGAGTTCAGGTCTTCGTATGAGTATGTGGCAATACTCTTTAACCACTTCATTGAGATGTCTGTCACTTTCTCCTTCAGTTTGGCGGCAGCTTCCCTGTGCAGTTGTGTGAGAGCGGGATTGGTGCCCGAGAAGAACTCGAGCATCAGTCGCAGCATGTGGTCTTCGGCAGATTGCAGGTTGCGGAAGTCAAACAGTTCGATGACGAGTTGGCGATGATAGTTCTGCTTGAGCAGGGGCAACTGCCTGATACTGTTTTCGGCATTCTCCTCCTGTCGTGAGATATAGTTATCCACACGCACGTCATTGATGATTGCCGTGTCATTGATTTTCGACGCTATCACCAGTCCCTCAAGACTGCGGCAGCGACTCAGAGCCACATACACCTGTCCTGGGGCAAAGGATTGTCCGGCGTCGATGATGGCACGGTCGAAGGTAAGCCCCTGACTCTTGTGGATGGTGATTGCCCATGCCAGTCGGAGCGGATATTGTCGGAATACGCCCTGCACTTCGCTCTTAATCTCGTGGGTGTCGGGGTCAACCGAGTATTTCGCGTTTTCCCACTCCTGCAATCCCACATTGATATTCTCGTCCTCGCCTACGCATCTCACCTGTATGCTCTTCTCGCCCAGGGCCACGACATGTCCAATCTTTCCATTGAAGTATTTCCCGTTGACATCGTTTTTGATAAACATCACCTGCGCCCCCACTTTCAGTGTGAGATAGAAGGCGGTGGGGTAGGAGTATTCGGGAAATGTGCCGTCAATCTCAGCTTCGTAGGTAAATGGCTGCGAGTTGAGGCGTTGCATCTCGTGGTCGTTATATTCGTCGGCCTTGCGGTTGTGGGTGGTGAGTCGGATATATCCCTCCTCGGTTTTGGGTGTGAACGACGGGTTGTATCTCTTGTGGAGTGTTTCAAAGTCTGCGGCGGTGATATGTCCCTCGCGGATATGGTTGAGGATGTCAACGAAGGTGGAGTCGGCCTGCCGGTAGATTTTTTGCAGTTGGATAGTTACATAGTTGATTTGCTGCAGGGCCTTGCTGCCGAAGAAGTATGGTGTGTCGTAGTATTGGCTCAATACGGCATCATCCTCGGGAGTCACCACTGGAGTGAGCTGTGCAAGGTCGCCTATCATCAGCAACTGCACACCGCCGAAGGGTCGGGAGTGGTCGCGATAGCGTCGCAACACCGAGTCGATGGCGTCGAGCAAGTCGCAGCGCACCATACTTATTTCGTCGATGATGAGCAGGTCGATAGACGCGATAATCTTGCGTTTTTCCTTACTGAACTTATTAATTTGGTTGACTTTAGCACCCGGAATATGAGGCGCCAAATCCAACTGGAAGAAGGAGTGGATAGTCACACCTCCGGCATTTATGGCAGCCACACCCGTGGGAGCCACCACAATCATTTGTTTGGTACTTCTTGCCACAACGGTGCGCAGGAAAGTGGTCTTTCCCGTACCCGCCTTACCAGTGAGGAATATACTTGTACCTGTGTTCTCAACAAACTCCCAGGCGCTTCTTAATTCCGGATTCTTATCTGTTGCCATATCAATATAATTCACAATTTATCTGCAAAAGTAACAATTTTATATCATATTATTGTATATGAAATGTTTAAAAAAGGTAAATTGACGAAAAAATCGGCATCTATTGCTCTTTATACTTGTTAATCTCGGTTTTTATGCTTATTTTTGCAGCAATATTTTCACAAGTAATGGAAGAGAAAAAAGGAATATCACGGCGCACGGCCCTGAAGATGATGGGCAGTGCGGCACTTGCGGTGGTGATGGCATCTTCGGAGGCTGTTGCCCTCACTTCTTGTGCATCGCTCAGAAAGAAGAGGGTGATGCTGTATTTCTCGGCAACAGGCAACTGTCTGTATGTGGCTCGCGAATTGGCGGGCAAGGATGGTGAGATGCTAAGCATACCCCAACTGATGCGCAAGCAGCAGTTTGACATCGAGGCCGACGAGATAGGTATTGTTTATCCCGTATATGGCCACATGCCGCCCTATATGGTGAGGCTGTTTATCAAGAAAGCCCGACTGAAGGCCGACTATCTTTTTGCCGTGTTGACATACGGCAACCGAAAGTGCAGTGCGGTGGAGATATGGGATGACATCGCAAAGAAGGCAGGATATAAGTTTGATTATATCAGCACACTTATCATGGTGGATAACTGGTTGCCCAACTTCGACATGAACGAGCAGATGAAGATAGACAAGCACATACCCGAAAACCTGAAGAAAATATCCGCCGATGTTGACGCACAAAAGCAGTGGCATGAGGAGGTGAGCCAGGAGGAGCGCAATCAGCATAAGGGATTCCTCGAGCGCACGGGCATCGACCCCGAGGTGGGATTCCTCATGAAGAGCGAGAAATACTTCACCGCCACCGACGACTGTATCGACTGCGGAGTGTGCACATTTGTATGTCCGCGAGGCAACTACGAACTGACGGGTAGGGGAGTGAGGATTGAGGGCGACTGCGAGTTCTGCTTCGCCTGCATCCAAAACTGTCCGCAGAAAGCCATCCGCTTTATCGAGCAGGAGGAAGGCACATGGCCCGACGGCAAGGAGGTGAATCCCAACGCCAGATACCGCAACGAGAATGTGTCGCTCATGGAACTGAAGATGGCGAATAACCAGAAGATATAAATAAAACGAAAAGAATATGTTAAGAAGAATAAGAATCATACTCGCCACATTGTTCTTCCTGTCGGTGACGGCATTGTTTGTGGATGCCACTGGCATAGCGAAGGAGTGTTTGGGATGGACTGCCAAGATACAGTTTTTGCCAGCCTTGCTCGCGTTGAATGTCGTTACGGTATTGGCATTGGTGGTGCTCACCTTGCTTGTGGGCAGGGCATATTGCTCGGTGATATGTCCGCTCGGAGTGATGCAGGATGTGATATCGAGGATTAGCGGACTAAGGAAGAAAAAGAAGTCGCGCTTCTCATATTCCGGTGAGAAGAAATGGCTGAGATATGGCATACTCGTGATTTTCGTCGTGGCATTAGTTGCAGGACTCACACCGCTTGCCGCCTTGCTTGCGCCATACAGTTCGTATGGCAGGATGGTGAGCAGTGTAGTGTCGCCATCGTTGTCGCCTGTTGCCATCGTGGCAGCCGTCTCGTTTGTCGTAGTGGCGATAATGTCATGGTTGGGCGGACGCACATATTGCAACACCATCTGTCCCGTGGGCACTATATTGGGCTTTTTCTCACGCTTCGCCCTCTTCCGACCGGTGATCAACACGTCGAAATGCAACAGTTGTAATCGATGTGCCAAGAAGTGCAAGGCATCGTGTATCGACGCCAAGAACCACCGCATCGACTATAGCCGTTGTGTGGCATGTATGGATTGCATAAAGAACTGCAAGCATGGAGCATTGACACTCAGATATGCATTAAATAATAAGGCATGTAATAACGGTAAGTCATCATCGGATAAATGCAGTAATGAGAATACCGACAGTTCACGCCGCAGTTTCCTCACTCTCTCCGCCACTCTTGCCGCCACATCGCTTGTCAAGGCGCAGGAGAAGAAGGTAGATGGCGGACTTGCCGCTATCGAGGACAAAAAGAAGCCAGAGCGAGCCACTCGTCTCGTTCCGCCGGGAGCGAAGAGTTTGCGCCATTTCTCTCAGCATTGCACGGCTTGCCAATTGTGTGTGTCGGAATGTCCCAATAATGTGCTTCATCCCTCCACCAACTTGGATACATTGATGCAACCCGAGATGTTGTATGAAGACGGATATTGTCGTCCTGAGTGCACCCGTTGTTCCGAGGTATGTCCTGCGGGAGCAATACGCCCAATCACCGTAGCCGAGAAATCATCCACTCGTATAGGTCATGCCGTATGGATTAAGAAGAATTGTCTGCCTGTTGCCGATGGAGTTGAATGTGGCAACTGTGCGCGCCACTGTCCGTCGGGAGCCATCTTTATGGTGCATATTGATGCCAATGACAATGAGTCGCCCAAGATTCCGGTGATAGACACTGAGCGTTGCATCGGTTGCGGGGCATGCGAGAACCTGTGTCCCGCGCGTCCGTTCAGTGCGATATATGTCGAGGGACACGAGAGGCATGGATGTTATTAATTAGGAATGAGGAATTAGGAATGAGTAAGAATATATCACGTAGGGAATTTATCAAGACGATGGGTGTGGCAGGAATTGCCACAGCAGGACTTTCGTCGTGTGTAGGCACCAAGAAGGAAACCAAAGAATTGCCCGAGGGCGACGTGCCCAAGGACAAGATGACATATCGTGTCAACCCGACTACCGGCGACAAGGTGTCTATTCTTGGTTTCGGAATGATGCGCCTGCCCACCAAGGAACAACCCGAAAAGAATGAGAATGAAGAGGTGAACGAGGAAATCGACCAGGAGGAGGTTAACAAACTGGTGGATTACGCCCTTGATCATGGTGTGAATTATTTCGACACGTCGCCTGTGTATTGTCAGGGACTCTCGGAGAGGGCAACGGGACTGGCTCTCAGTCGCCATCCCCGAAACAAGTACTTTGTCGCCACCAAACTGTCGAATTTCTCCCCCGACACACAAAGTCGTGAGGCATCCATCGCGATGTATCGCAACTCCTTGAAGGAACTGCGTGTGGATTATATCGACTATATGCTTCTGCATGCCATCGGTGGCGGAAGGGATGCCATGGCAGAATATGCCGCGAGATATGTTAACAACGGTATTCTTGATTTCCTGATTGAGGAGCGCAAGGCGGGCAGAATCCGCAACCTCGGTTTTTCATATCATGGCGATATCCGTGTGTTTGATTATCTTCTGTCGAAGCACGACGAGTATAAGTGGGATTTCGTGCAGATACAGCTCAACTATCTCGACTGGAGGCATGCCAAGATCACCAATCCCGCGAATACCGATGCCGAATATCTGTATGCCGAACTAGCCAAGCGCAATATTCCCGCAGTCATTATGGAACCGCTTCTCGGCGGCAGACTGTCGAAGGTGCCGGGCAAGGTGGCGGCTTATCTCTTGCAGCGCGAACCCGGGAAGAGTGTAGCCTCGTGGGCATTCCGCTTTGCCGGAACGATGCCTGGAGTGCTCACCGTCCTTAGCGGTATGACCCGCATGGAACATCTGCAAGATAATATCCGCACTTATTCCCCGCTCAAACCCCTCAATGACGATGAGTTGGCATTCCTTGAGGAGGCGGCAAGGATTATGATACAATTTGGCAATATCCCATGCAACGACTGCAAGTATTGCATGCCTTGTCCTTATGGTATCGACATCCCAGCCACATTATTATATTATAACAAGTGCCTGAATGAAGACCGTATGCCGGTGGGCGCACAGAATGAGAACTACCGCAAGGCAAGGCGTGAGTTCTTGGCAGGTTATGACAAGAGTGTGCCTCGTTTGCGTCAGGCAAATCACTGTATCGGTTGCGGCAAGTGTGTGGATCATTGCCCACAAAGAATAAATATCCCGAGGGAGCTTCATCGTATCGACGCATACGTGGAGAGGCTTCGTCAGTCAATTAACCATATAGATTAAAAAGAAAAAAGATATGACGACAACATTGTTTATAGGCGGAATAGGCATGCAGGAAGTGTTGCTTATCGCATTGGTAGTGCTATTGTTTTTCGGTGGTAAGAAGATACCCGAACTGATGAAGGGGTTGGGTAAGGGCGTACGCTCGTTTAAGGAAGGAATGAACGACATCGAGAAGGACATCAAGGACACCAGGGACACTGCCGACGAAGAGAAGAAATGAGCAAGGACGAGGGACTTAGTTTTTGGGACCATCTCGACGTGTTGAGGGCGATAATCATCCGGATTGTCGTCGTCACCGTGTTGTGCGGCATTGTGGCATTCCTCTTCAAGGACGAACTCTTTGCCGTGGTGCTTGCCCCGCGCAATCCCGACTTCCTCACCTATCGCCTCCTTGCCAGGATAAGCGGATTATTTGGTGGAGGTCTTCCCGACAATCCCGTTATCCAGTTGATAAACACAGGTCTTGCCGAGCAGTTTGTCATCCACATGAAGACAGCCCTTTGTGCCGGAGTGCTTTGCGCTTCGCCCTATGTCCTCTATGAACTCTTCCGCTTTATCTCTCCGGCGCTTTATGCCCACGAGAAGCGCTTTGCCATGCCCGTCATTGTCGGGGGATATGTCATGTTCATGTTTGGCGTGTTGCTAAGCTATTATCTCATCTTTCCCCTCACCTTCCGTTTCTTGGGAACCTATCAGGTGAGCGAGGACGTGGTGAATATGATATCCCTTCAGTCGTATATGAGCACGCTCGTCTTGATGAGCCTGTCGATGGGCATAGTGTTCGAGATGCCTGTAGTGTCGTGGCTTATGGCGCGCATGGGTTTGCTCTCCTCCTCATTTATGAGCCGTTATCGCCGTCATGCCATAGTGGTCATCCTCATTGTGGCTGCAATAATCACCCCCACCTCCGATATCTTCACCCTCCTTATGGTTTCCCTCCCCATGTGGCTGCTCTACGAGGTAAGCGTCGGCATTGTAAAACTATATTCATAGCAGATATTCTTGTGCAAGATAGGTAAAGAGTTTCTTTCTAAATAGAGAAAAAATGTTCAAAAAGTAGTCCATCTAATGACAATTGGGCTAATTCATAAATTTTTGATAATATCAAAGCGTGGGAAATAATCGTAATTAATGTAAAGGCATGCGGCGGTTTTCATTATTTGCATTATCTTTGCAACCGAAATGAAGCGGATGATGTTCTTGTATGCATTTTGCATGGTGGTAAACATGTTGTACGGGCAGCGCACTTGCGTTGTGGCAGATATGTTCACTCATATTCCGATTGGGAATGTGAGGGTGATAGCCGACCATTATGAGAGCAAAGCAGTGAGAACCAACTACAAGGGCGAATTCGATATCACTTCATCTGATTTCAAACATCTCACTTTTATAGCCAGCGGATATATGCGCAGGGTGCTCGATTTGAATGAGATAGGCGATACCATATTTCTCATTGCCAATGACAACCGTCTTGACGAGGTGGTGATATATGGCAAGGAACCTATGAAATCATCAGCAGTAGCCAGTTGGGGAGCAAAGCTCAAGGAGCAAGGCAAGTCGATGCCCAAGCCCTCAGGCCATGACTTCCTGAGCATCTTCCGCCGCAAGGTGTCGGCAAAGAAACGCCGGGAGCGAATGAAAGCTATCGAGAACTATTAGAGACCTCTTATAATTGTCATTCTACATTAACAAAGTAGAGTTAATAGCTGTGCAGGCTCGATGAGGCTGAGGGCAGGAGATTGACACCCCACCAGCACATCTGCAGCAAGAGAAAACCGATGATGAGGATGAGATAGGAGAGGACGTCATGGCGCGAAGATGTCTTCACCCTGCAGCTGCGGCGGTGGATATACACGAGATAGGCACACCATGTGGCTGCAGCCCACGTCTCCTTGGGGTCCCAAGTCCAATAGCTGCCCCATGCCTGTTTGGCCCAGATGCAACCCGATATCATGCCGAAGGTGAGCAGAGACATACCGATGTTAACAAGTTGGTCGGTGGTGGCGAGATACTTGCCGCTATGCCGCCACAGTCCCCCCACAGCCAAGAGGAACGCACAACCAAAGACGCTGTAGGAGAATATATACACCGTGACGTGGGGCACAAACCATGCACTCTGCAGTGCCGGCATCAGACTTTGGTCGTGTATCTCGGGATTGAGGATATTGATGCAGATGAACACTGCCGCCACTATCAGTGAGAATAACTGAATCCACCGGTATCTCCATCTGATATAAACTATCAGTGCTGCCACCATCATGAACAGGGAATACCACAGTCGTGTCTCGCCGAGAGTGCGTAGAGGCGGACGCTGGAGACTTGTCCACAGTCCGCCGATGAACACGGCATACACCACTATCCCTGCCACCGTAGTCCACAGGCTCCACCTGCTGCATCCCTCGTTATGTCGAAATGCAGCAACAGCCCCGATTGCCCACAATACCATGGCAGCCAAGGCAAATATCATATATACGTGCCAGCCAATCATCACTCTTTATTTTTTTAATCTCGCTATTGCCCCCAAGAGTAGTAGCGACAACCCTGCCAGCATAGGATATTTCATCGGTTGCCTCTCCACCATCATCAGGCATGCATTAACATTACCGCTGCTGCCTTCAGGGTTGAAATCCACGAGATAGATGTCCTCGCCTAATCCCATGGAGTGGGGCGCGTTTACCGCTACCTCTGCCACCTCCTTGCCGTCGATAATCACTGTGGCGGCATACTGCGTAGGTGTGGCATCGGCAGCATCGCGCTCTATTCTGAAATCCTTGAGTAGGAGCGAGTAGGGCAGTCGCACAGTGCGGTAGTCACGGTCGTAGGCTTCGTTGTTTTCATATCCCTTAGTTACCATCACCCTTAGTTCCTCGTTGAGGCAAGCCCCTGCAAGACCGCTCACCAATGCGAGCCAAATGCCCACGTGGGTAGCGAGAAAGGCCCAGTCACTAATCACACCTTTTATCTTCATCCTATGGATGATTACAAGCGACAGATGAACCACGAGAGCCACGAGCAAGGACACGAATACAGGTGACGACTGGAAGCTCCATTCCGCGGGCATGCATCCACCCACCACGCAAACCGCAGCCGTCAATCCAATGAGCCAGCATGCCGTCGTTCGCGAGCGCAATGCCCTCATCCATCTGTGTAATTTATGTAAGTCATTCATTCTGGCTGCAAATATAAAGAATAAAAATGAAAGCAGATAATAAAATGTATATTGAAAATGCAAAGAAATCATAAATTGCTCCCCAAAAGCACGGAGTGCCATAAGATATTTGATAATGGTTAAATATAATTAAGGTTCACAACTTTGTGGACCACAAAGTTGTGAACCTCGAATATTATATGTATCTTTGCAGAAAAATAAAATATATTTTTGTATGGATAAACCGTTCATATTTTTTTAATCTCAAACAACAATAAAGAAATGGAAACCAAGATACCGCAGGAATGGAATAAGTTTTATCTGAAGGATGTGTCGTTTGTGAATATCATGACACGACGCATCTTCAACGTGCTGATAGTGGCAAATCCATACGACGCCTTCATGCTGGAGGACGACGGACGTGTGGACGAGAAGATATTTGACGAGTATATGGACCTGGGATTGAGATACCCGCCCACGTTCCGACAGGTGAGTACGACGGAGGAGGCCAACGAGGTGCTGCGCAATACTGCCATCGACCTCGTGATATGTATGCCGGGTAATGCCGACAACGACGCTTTTGACGTGGCGCGACAGGTTAAGCAGGACTCGCCCGACATTCCGTGCGTGGTGCTGACGCCTTTCTCGCATGGTATCACGCGACGCATGCAGGACGAGGACCTCTCGATGTTTGACTATATCTTCTGTTGGCTTGGAAACACCAACCTCATCCTCTCGATAATCAAATTGATTGAGGACAAGATGAACCTCGACCACGACATCCAGGAGGCGGGAGTGCAGATGATTCTGCTGGTGGAGGACGGAATCAGGGATTATTCGTCGATTTTGCCCAACCTGTATAATTATATCCTGCAGCAGAGCAAGAATTTTTCGCAGGAGGCGCTCAATCCCCATGCCGCCGCACAGCGCAAGAGGGGACGACCGAAGGTGGTGCTGGCAAGATGCTATGACGAGGCGATTGCCATATTCGAGAAATATCACGAGAACACATTAGGAGTGATAAGCGACACTCGATTCCCTATCCACGGCATGATGACCGATGACAGGAAGGGCATAGGATATTCGCCCGAGAAGATGGAGAAAGACCCCGAGGCAGGACTCAAACTGCTGCGCGAGATAAGGAGCAGGGACGAGTTTGTGCCGCTCATATTGCAGAGCTCGGAATCGGCAAACCGCCAGAAGGCCGAGAGGGAGCACTTCCGCTTTGTGGATAAGACATCCAAGAAGATGAGTGTTGACCTAAGGCATATACTTGAGGAGCACATGGGATTCGGCGACTTTATCTTCCGCGACCCCAACACTCATGAGGAGATAATGAGAATAAGGTCGCTGAAGGAGTTGCAGGACAATATCTTCAAGATACCAAACGACTCGATGCTCTACCATATCTCACGCAATCACATGAGCCGATGGCTGTGTGCAAGGGCCATCTTCCCCGTGTCGGCGTTCTTGAAGCATGTGACGTGGAGAAAGCTGCAGGACGTGGATGCCCACCGACAGATTATCTTCGACGCCATTGTGCAGTATCGCCACATGAAGAACATCGGAGTGGTGGCAGTGTTCGACCGCGGAAAGTTTGACGCCTACAGCCACTTCGCCCGCATCGGCGACGGTTCGCTCGGCGGTAAGGGTAGGGGATTGGCATTCCTCGACAATGTGATAAAGAAGCATCCGGAGCTCAACCAATACAACGGAGTGTCGGTGAGCATACCGCGCACGGTGGTGCTCTGCACTGATATCTTCGACGAGTTTATGGACAAGAACAACCTATATCATATTGCCCTGAGCGACGCCTCTGACGACGAGATACTGCAGCATTTCCTAAGGGCACAATTGCCCGACTCGCTGATTGCCGATTTCTTCACCTTCTTTGATGCGGTGAAGTCGCCGATAGCCATCCGTTCGTCGTCGCTGCTTGAGGACAGTCATTATCAGCCTTTTGCGGGAATATATTCCACATACATGATACCCTATCGCGAGGACAAGTATGAGATGCTGAGGATGCTGGCTTGCGCCATCAAGGGCGTGTATGCATCGGTGTATTACAAGGACTCGAAGGCATATATGACTGCCACGAGCAATGTGATAGACCAAGAGAAGATGGCTGTGATACTGCAAGAGGTGGTGGGACATCAGTATGGCGACCACTACTATCCCAACTTCAGCGGTGTGCTGCGCTCTATCAATTATTACCCCATCGGCGACGAGAAGGCTGAGGAGGGTATTGCAAGTCTGGCATTGGGATTGGGAAAATATATCGTGGATGGCGGACAGACCTTGCGCGTGAGTCCGTATCATCCCCACCAGGTGCTGCAGACAAGCGAGATGGAGACTGCCTTGAGGGACACGCAGACGAGATTCTATGCCTTGGACATGACCAACGTGAGCGAGGACTTCAAGGTGGACGACGGATTTAATATCAAGAACCTGAGAGTGAAGGAGGCCGACAAGGACGGGTCGCTCAACTATATAGCATCGACCTACGACCCCTACGACCAAGTGATACGCGACGGTATATATGAGGGCGGACGCAAGATTATCTCCTTCTGCGGAGTGTTGCAGCAGGGGGTATTCCCATTGCCCGAGTTGCTGCAGATGTCGCAGTCGTTTGGTGAGCAGGAGATGAAACGCCCGGTGGAGATTGAGTTTGCATGTAATATCAATAACGACAAGACGGGGGAATTCTATCTGTTGCAGATTCGTCCGATTGTGGATAGCAAGCAGATGCTTGAGGAGGACCTGACGAAGATTCCCGATGAGCAATGCCTGTTGCGCTCGCACAACTCGCTCGGGCATGGTATCAGTGAGGATGTGACGGATGTGGTGTATGTGAAGGTGGATGACAATTTCACGGCAGTGAACAATCCCGATATTGCGATGGATGTGGAGCGCATCAACCGAAAATTCCTCGATGAGGGTAAGAGCTATGTGCTTGTGGGCCCAGGGCGCTGGGGGTCGAGCGACCATTGGCTTGGCATACCGGTGAAGTGGCCGCATATCTCGGCTGCCAAACTGATTGTGGAGTTGGGATTGAAGAACTATAGGGTGGATCCGAGTCAGGGAACGCACTTCTTCCAGAACCTTACTTCGTTCGGTGTGGGATATTTCACTATCAATCCATATAACAATGACGGCATCTTCCGACAGGATATCCTCGACGCCATGCCGGCTGTGGAGGAAACGAAATACGTGCGCCACGTGAGATTCGACCATTCTATTAAGATCATGATGGACGGAAAGAAACAGGAGGGAGTGGCGTTGATATAAAATAAAAAAGCCCTGCAAATCGCAGGGCTTTTTTATTTTATAAATATCAATTGTATTTCAGAATCTGTCCTGGCATCAGGCGGATGTTCTTGCCAATGCGGTTGAGACGGCAAATCTCGTCGATGGTAGTGCCACGCTTGCGGGCAATCGATGCGAGGGTCTCGCCACGCTTCACCTTGTGGAACTTCACATCCTTGGCATAAGAAGCCGCAGGAGCGGCAATTGCCAATTCGGCATCTTCGTCTGCCTCGATTTTACCCTTGCCTCCTACGCCACGCAGACGGTTGGCAACGATAGACTCCTTCTGGTATGTGTCGCGATAGAACATATAATAATCACCTATAACATCCTGGTTCTTGAAGTCGAACATCAATGCGGGATTCAGGGCCACACCACAGAGGCGAGTCTCGAAGTGGAGGTGAGAACCTGTGCTTCGTCCGGTATTGCCACCAAGACCGATGGGTTGTCCTGCCTCTACAATCTCGTCCTCAGCCACGAGATGCTTTGACATGTGTCCATAGATAGTCTCAAGACCGTTGCCATGACGTATTACAACATACTTGCCATAGCCGCCAGCCTCGTATTTCACCATGCGCACCTTGCCGCTGAATGCAGCACGGATGGTGTCGCCGATATACACCTTGACGTCGATGCCTTTGTGCTGGCGTCCCCAACGCGCACCGAAGTTGGATGTCACCACGCGGTTGTCGGTAGGCATGCAGAATCCGCGGAGATTAATCTTGAATGTATCGGGGAGGGCTGTTGCACGATGTGCATAGTGATTGTTCCAATCCTCATAGAGGTCGGCAGCAGGTGTCTCAGCCTGTTCATTGAGAATGAGCTGGTGGAGAGCTACAGAATCTACAGCCTTCATCTTTCTGTCAATTGGAGCTTGGCGTGCAAGCAGGTCCTGAGCCGTTGCGGGAAGGGTGGCTATAGACGCCAATGCCAATATTGCTAATGTCTTCAGTCTTCTAAATTTCATAATTTGTTTAAGTTATTCTTCCAAGTGCCTCAATATGGGACACCGTTCGGTTATAAGGTGGGCAAAAATATTAATTACAATCCAATTACAATTTGTGCCCAAATATGCCGATTTTGTAAAATTGACGTTGCAAAGGTAGTAAAAAATCCCCAAAGTTGTATTCTTATCGCCAAACTTTAAAGTTACTTTAACAAATTTATCGTCTTTCTTATGGCTTATTAACTAGGATATGGCCGACCAGTCGATATTGGTCTTTTTCAACTCGCGAAGTCTCTGCCATAGCATTTCGTGTTCCGGCAGATTGCAGTCGGGGTCCTTGGTGATTATGTTTTGTGCCTCGTCGCGCGCCAATTGTACGAGGAGTCCATCGCGGGCGATGTCGGCAATCTTGAGGTCGAAAGCCATACCGCTCTGCTGGGTGCCTTCGAGGTCGCCGGGACCACGCAGTTTGAGGTCGGCTTCGGCGATGCGGAAACCGTCGTTGGTGTCGCACATGATGTCGATGCGCTTGCGTGTGTCGTCGCTGAGTTTATAGGGGGTGACAAGGATGCAATAGCTCTGGTCGGCTCCACGTCCCACGCGTCCGCGCAACTGATGGAGTTGTGACAATCCGAAGCGCTGAGCCTCGAGGATTACCATCACCGAGGCATTGGGCACATTGACACCTACTTCGATAACGGTGGTGGCAACAAGCATTTGCGTCTCACCGCTCACAAAGCGTTGCATCTCCTCTTCCTTGTCCTTGGCTTTCATCTTGCCGTGAACCTTGCTCAACCGGAATTCGGGGAACACCTCGCGAAGCACCTCAAATCCATCTTCCAGGTTCTTGAGGTCGATCTTCTCGCTCTCCTCTATCAACGGGAACACCACATATACCTGTCTGCCAAGCCTCACCTGTTGGCGGATGCTCTCGTAGAGGCGGGGGAGTTGGGTGTCGAAGACGTGCTGGGTATGGATTGGTTTGCGTCCGGGTGGCAATTCGTCGATGACACTCACGTCGAGGTCGCCATAGAGGGTCATGGCGAGAGTGCGGGGAATAGGGGTGGCGGTCATCACGAGCACATGGGGCGGAGTGGAGCTCTTGCCCCATAGTTTGGCACGCTGTGCCACACCGAATCGGTGTTGCTCATCTACAACCACAAGACCGAGTTGCCAGAATACGACAGTGTCCTCGATGACGGCATGAGTGCCCACGAGGATGTCCACCTTACCGAGGGCAAGGTCGGAGAGGATTGTCTGTCGCTTCTTGCCCTTCACCATTCCCGTGAGCAGCTCCACACGAATATCCATATCGCCGAGAAACTGTCGGATGGTGTTTAGATGTTGTTCGGCAAGAATCTCGGTGGGAGCCATGATGCAAGCCTGATAGCCATTGTCGAGGGCAATGAGCATCGACATCAGGGCGACAAGCGTCTTACCGCTACCTACATCGCCCTGAAGCAGGCGGTTCATCTGTCGTCCGCTACCTACATCGGTTCTTATCTCCCTGATAACCCGCTTTTGAGCCCCTGTGAGTTCGAAGGGCAGATAGTCGTGGAAAAAGCCGTTGAATTTCTCCCCGATGCGCGAGAACACCAATCCCCGATATTTGCGTCGGTGGTCGCTGGCATACCTTACTATATTTAGTTGCACATAGAAGAGTTCCTCGAATTTGAGTCGCACTCGTGCCGCCTCCAGCGCCTTGGCATCCTTGGGGAAATGTATGTTGCGCAATGCATATTCGCGCGAACCGAGGTTGCGTCTGTTACGGATGAAGTCGGGGAGTGTTTCGGATATGGGATGAACTGAAGGGGAATCGGTGGGAGAGATGGCAATGATATTATCCAATCGCTCAAACAGTTTTCTGACGAGTCGCTCGATGAATCGTGAGGAATATCCTGCCTTGCGCATCTTTTCGGTAAGGGAGTAATAGGGTTGCATACCCATACCCTGTGTCTGCATCTCCTCGGCGGGGTCAACGTCGGGTTGCGCCACGTTGATGCGCCCGTTGAAGACGTTAGGCTTGCCGAAGATTATGTATTCCTTGCCTATCTTATAATTTGTCTTGGCGTATTTGCCACCGGCAAACCATGTGAGGTCCATGATACTCTCGCCGTCGGTGAAATGGGCTACTACACGTTCCTTGCGCGGACTTGTCTTGAATGTCTCGAAGCCCATGATATGCCCCTTGATTTGGATATAAGGCATTTCGGTGGTTACCTCCCTGATACGGTAAATCTTGCTGCGGTCGATATATTTATAGGGGAAATATTGCAAAAGGTCATTAAAGGTGTGGATGCCGAGTTCGTCTCTCAGCATCTTCTCCCTTTGCGGTCCTACACCGGCAAGGTATTTAATTTCGGTATCGAGGATAGTGGGCAACTTTAATTCTTTAATTTTTCAATTCTTTAATTTTTCAATTTTTCAACATTGCCTCGGCGATTTTGAGGTCAAAGGGGGTTGTGATTTTGATATTCTCGCGATTGCCTTCGACGAGAGCGATTTTCTCACCGAGAGCCTCCACTACAGATGCATCGTCGGTGAACATGGGAGTGAAGGGTTGGCGATAAGCACGCTTGAGCAGTTGGATGTCGAATGTTTGCGGCGTTTGCACAAGTCGGTATTCATCGCGCGATACCGTCCTGCTGTCGTTGTCTTCAAGATGGCGCACCGTCTCTACTACAGGTATGACGGGAATGACAGCACCTTGTGAGCGTGCCGTGGCATAGCAGTTGGCAATGACATCAATGGCGGGAAACGGGCGCACGCCATCATGCACTCCTACGACGCCCTCGGCATCGTCGGGAACAAGTGACAAACCGTTGCTCACCGAATGAAAACGGGTTTCTCCGCCGTCGGCGATAGTGTATCTCTCGTTGAACTGATATTCCTTGCAAAGCGAGTGCCAATACTCCTGTTGCGATTTAGGCAGTACGAGGATGATGTTGATGTCGGCGTCGTATTCGCGGAATCGGCGGATGGTGCGCATGAGCACCGGCAATCCGTCGATAGGAAGAAACTGCTTGGGAATATTGCTGCCCATACGCAGTCCCTTACCACCAGCGACTATTATGATATAATCCATTGCGTAGCCTTATATCTATATTTAATATCTTTAATCTATTAATTCTTTATAACATCCACCAGATGATCATACATCATTCCCTCTCTGATGGGGGCAACATGTTTGCTTCCGGCAATCTGTTCGAGCAGGGCGTAGGCAAAAGCAAATGCTGCAGCAGGTCCTTCGCCAGTGATGATGTTTGAGTCAACAGTGACAATGTCGGCAGTGTATTCAGCACCAGTGAGGTATTTCTCAAATCCAGGATAGCAAGTAGCCTTCTTGCCCTTAAGCAATCCCAATCCGCCAAGCACAAGCGGAGCGGCACAGATGGCACCAATCTTCTTGTGTCGGAGGTTGTGCTCGATGAGAATGTTGCGCAGACCCTGGTGCTCATTGAGATTGGTGGCTCCAGGCATTCCTCCAGGAAGAACGAGCAAGTCGGCATCGTCGAATTTACACTCGGCGAATATCTTGTCGGCCTTGATGATAATGTTGTGTGCACTCTTGACAAACTCGCTGCCTGTGATACTAACCGTAATTACTTCAATTCCAGCGCGACGCAAAACGTCAACAGGTGTTATGGCCTCGATTTCCTCTAAGCCATTTGCAAGAAAAACATAAACCTTTGCCATAGTATTACATTTTTTAATTGACAAATATTGATAATATTATTATGATATTATGGGTTCTTAAATTTTCAATCTTCAACCTTCAATCGCCTTCAAGTATTGCCTGATGGTTTCGCGCAGACCCATGTAGAGGGCATCGCAGATGATGGCATGTCCGATGCTCACCTCGTCGGTCCATGGTATCATCTGATGATAGTAGTGGAGGTTGACAAGACTGAGGTCATGACCTGCATTAAGTCCGAGGCCCTGTCGGCGTGCCTCTTCTGCCGCCTTGATGAAGGGGGCGATGGCAGCCTCGCGGTCGATGAGATAGTTGGCGGCGTAGGGTTCGGTGTATAGTTCCACCCTGTCGGCACCACATTCCTTGGCATAGGCCACCATCTCCTCGTCGGGATCAACAAAGATAGAAGTGCGAATACCGGCCTCGTTGAATCGTCCCACCACATCGGTGAGGAACGACTTGTTGGTCTTGGTGTCCCATCCGTGATTCGACGTAATCTGATTGTCGGCATCGGGTACGAGAGTAACCTGAGTTGGTTTTACCTCAAGCACGAGGTCGATGTATTTGGGTATAGGGTTTCCCTCGATATTGAGTTCGGTGGTGATATGGGGTTTGATGTCCCTTACATCCTGGTATCTGATGTGTCTCTCATCGGGTCGTGGATGCACTGTTATACCCTGAGCTCCAAATGATTCACAGTCGATAGCCACTTTCTCGACATCAGGATTATTACCACCGCGGGCATTGCGGATGGTGGCCACTTTATTGATATTTACACTTAATTTCGTCATCTCTGCTAAATATTTTCTGTTTTTATTTTGTATTTTGAGCGAAAAGTATTACTTTTGCACTGCAAAGATAAGATAAATCATTGAAAATACAAAAAAAATTAATGTTTTTTATATGACTGCACGCACATTAAAGTTTGCAATATTCGGAAATACGTATCAGGCGAAGAAGTCTGTGGCGGTAGAAAACATCATCCGTTGCCTTAACAATTATGGTGCTTACATCAGCATCGACAGTGAATATTATCACTTTCTTGTTGAAGAGTATAAGATAAAGTTGGATGTCAATCGCGTGTTCCGCGACAACGACTTTGATGCCGACTTTGTCATATCCATGGGTGGCGACGGCACATTCCTGAAGGCAGTCAGCAGGGTGGGCGACAAGTCGATACCCATTATCGGTGTGAACATGGGCAGATTGGGGTTCTTGGCGGATGTATGTCCGAATGATTTCAGATATTGCCTGGAGACGTTGTATTCGGGAGATTATACAGTGGAAAGCCGCACTCTGATGGAGGTTGTGGCTGATGCTGATTTTTTAGGCAGTAAATATGCCCTGAATGATGTGGCTATACTTAAGCGCGACAATGCTTCGATGATATCCATCCCCACTAGTATCAATGGTAATTATATCACCACTTATGAGGCTGACGGTCTTATTGTCAGCACTCCTACGGGATCGACGGCTTATTCGCTCTCAAATGGAGGACCGATTATTGTGCCCGGCACCAAGGTGTTCTCGCTTACTGCCGTGGCGCCGCATAGTTTGAATGTGCGTCCGATGGTTATCGCCGACAATTCGGAATTGACATTCCAGGTGGAATGTAGAAGTTCGCATTTCCTTCTTGCCATCGACGGACGTTCGGAGACACTGCCCGACGGTTCATCATTCTCCATACGTCGTGCTCCCTTCAGTGTGAAGATTGTGAAGCGCCCGGGAAAGCGCTATTTCGACACACTGAGGGAGAAGATGATGTGGGGGGCAGACCCGAGAATTTGATCCTTTTTTTATTACTCTTATTTATATTATAAGGTGGAAGTGTTAAACTAATGTTAAACACTAAAAAAGTCATTGTCATATTGCAGAAATGTCTTACCTTTGCAGCGTACTATTAAGGTAGTACACTATAACAGAAGTAAACATAACATTAAAAAGTAAGGCAATGATACAAGTAAAGAACATCACATTCAGTTATCCTGGAACACGCAGAAACGTGTTTTCGGATTTTAGTCTCGAACTCAAAGAGAATAACATCTACGGTTTGCTCGGCAAGAACGGAACAGGCAAATCTACTCTATTATATCTTATCAGCGGACTTCTGCGTGCGAAGAACGGTGAGGTTGTGGTGGACGGAGTGAACAGCAACGACCGCAATCCCAATATCCAAAAGGACATATTTATCGTGCCAGAGGAGTTTGACATGCCAAGCATCACTCTCGATATGTATGTGAAGTTGATGGAGCCATTCTATCCTAATTTCTCCCGAGAGTTGTTGGAGAACTGTCTGAAGGACTTCGAACTTCCTCACTTCCATAAGCTCAACGAACTGTCGATGGGTCAGAAGAAGAAGGTGTTTATGAGCTTCGCGCTCGCCTCGGGTACAAGAATCATGCTTATGGACGAACCGACAAACGGTCTTGACATCCCCTCGAAGACTCAGTTTCGCAAGGTGATTGCCAATAATATGTCGGACGACCGCATACTGATTATCTCCACACATCAGGTGCATGACGTGGAGTCGCTGCTCGACCATATCCTCATCCTCAACCAGAGCAACATGTTGCTCAATGCCTCTACGGCAGACATCTGTGAGAAATATTCATTTGAATATCGCAACCCTCAGGAAATGGACGAGACTGTTATATATGCAGAACCAACCCTCCAGGGCAACGCAGTGATAGTAAAGCGCAATGAAGGCGCAAAGGAGACGAATATCAATCTCGAACTGCTCTTTAATGCTGTGGTGGAAGGAAAGTTGAAGATTGAAAGTTGAAGATTGAAAGTTGAATAATAAAAAATAATAATAAGAGTTATGAAGACAACATTTGATAAAAATAGATTTATGAATCTCATGAAATATGAGGTTGGCGCTGAGTCAAGGGGATATCTCCGCGGTGTTATAGGACTCACAGTGGCAATGGCATTCTACTTTATGGCAAATCTATATTTCCATAAGGAGATGCTGATGTCCAACCTCGATTACTTTGATGTAATGTATGAAAACTTCTCCGGCGGAGCTATTTGTGTGGGATTCGCACTGATGATGGTGGCTGGATGCAGCATCTTCAAGAACATGATAACCAAACAGCAGAGAATAAATTTCCTCTCACTGCCAGCTTCTAATTTGGAGAAATACCTGGCACGCTTCATTTGGGTGAACATTGGATATCTTGTGATGTTTATCATCTCGCTTTGCCTTTCCGATATCCTGCTTGCCATCTTCTCGGCAGTGCTTGGACTGGGAGTGCATGGTTCGGTGGCAGCAGTATTCTTCGAACATTTCTTTGATTCGGCACCTATGAGGATAAACGGCAGTCTGCTCAATCCCAATTACTTCTATGTAATGCTCTTCACTGTATTCCTTTTTATGCAGTCGTCATGGACATTCTTCGGCGCTTTATTCCGCAAGAACGCATGGTTGTGGACATTGTGCTTGCAGGTTCTCTTGGGCACATCATGGGCGATGATTGTATCAGGTGACTCATGTATAGCTGCCGCTTGGCTTGAATTCTATAAGGCAGTAGGTAAGGATCTATTCTTCTGGATTCACATCATCTTCGCTATCGCTGTTTCAGTGTTGATGTATTGGGGAAGCTATAAGTTATTCTGCCGTATGCAGGTGGTAAACAACAAGTGGATAAACTTTTAATAGAGAGGAGGTTGATATGAATTTCACGAATGACAAGGCTATATACATACAGATGGCTGACCGCCTCTGCGACGAGATCCTTGCGGGAACATACAAGGACGACGACCGAATACCCAGCGTCAGGGAGTATGCCGTGATGCTGCAGGTGAACACCAATACGGCAGTGAAGGCATACGACCAGTTGGCGCGCGACGGTATCATCTACAACAAGCGCGGATTGGGATACTTCGTCACTGCCGGTGCGAAAAAGGAAATCAAGAAGGCGAGAAAGCAGGAGTTTATGAAGCAGACACTGCCCGAATTGTTTCGCCAGATGAAGTTGTTGGACATTACAATAGAAGATATACAGAAATTATGGCAACAATAATCACAGTTTTAACAATAATTATGCTTATCTTTTGCAGCTAATTCGTAGTTTGGTGCGTCTAACGTGCAAATTAGTAGATAAAAACATAGAATTATGAGTATTATACATCTCAAGGACATCAACAAGACCTATCAGGGTGCACAACCGCTGCACGTTCTCAAGGGCATTAACCTCGACATCGAGAAGGGGGAGTTTGTATCTATCATGGGAGCATCGGGTTCGGGTAAATCCACATTATTAAATATATTGGGTATTCTCGACAACTACGACACAGGTGAGTATCTGCTCAACGATGTGCCCATCTGGAATCTCAGTGAGACTAAGGCTGCGGAATATCGCAACAAGATGATAGGTTTCATCTTCCAGTCGTTCAACCTCATCCCGTTTAAGACGGCGGTGGAGAACGTAGAGTTGCCACTGTTCTATCAGGGAGTGGGCCGACGCAAGCGCCACCAGATGGCAATGGAATATCTCGACCGACTTGGATTGGCACAGTGGGCCAACCACTATCCCAACGAGATGTCGGGAGGTCAGAAGCAGCGTGTGGCTATCGCGCGAGCACTCATCACCCGCCCGCAGATAATTCTTGCCGACGAACCGACAGGAGCGCTCGACTCGAAGACCAGTGTGGAGGTGATCAACCTGCTGAAAAAGCTCAACGAGGAAGAGGGTATAACTATTGTTGTTGTGACCCATGAAGGCGGTGTGGCAAATGAGACCAACAAGATTGTGCATATCAAGGACGGACTCATCGGAGAAATCGAGGACAACTATGATCATCATGCCAACCGTGGTTTCAAATAAATCACTACATCTCCCTATACAACCCTTCATCAAATACAACAATGATAGAATTATTCAAAGAAATCTGGAGCACCGCCAAGCGCAACAAGCTCCGCACATCGCTCACGGGATTTGCCGTGGCATGGGGAATATTCATGCTGATATTCCTCTTGGGAGCCGGCAACGGACTCATCAATGCCAATCTCGATCAGTCGGGACGATTCCTCGCCAACTCGATGAAGATATTCGGTGGGCAAACCTCTAAGGCTCATAAGGGACTTAAGGAGGGAAGGCCTATCTCGCTCAATGAGCGCGATGTGAATATGACAGACAAGACATTCGATGAAAACACCGAGGCTGTAGGTTCGGTACTCTCGCAGTATGGAGTGAACATATCGCTCGGCGAGAACTATATCTCGGCACAAACCCTCAATGGTGTGTATCCCTCGGAGGCTGATATCAACAAGCGCGAGGTTATTTCAGGACGCTTCATCAACGACATAGATATGAAAGAACGCCGTAAGGTGATAGCCTTATGGCAAACGCAAGCCAAGGAATTAGCCCATGACTATCTCTCTCTCGTCGGGCGCGACGTAAAAGTGGGTGACTTGGTGTTTAAGGTGATAGGTATAGTGAAGGATGACAAGCAACAGCAAAACAATGATGCTTTCATCCCCTATACCACCTTGAAAGCCATTTATGCCAAGGGTGATGAGGCGGGGAACATACAGTTTGAAATAACAGGTCTTGTCACCGAAGAACAGAACAAGGAATTCGAGCGCAACTATCGCGCTCATCTCAACATACAGCATGACGCTGCCCCCGACGACGAGTCGGCGGTGTATATCTGGAACAGATACATGGACAACATACAGATGGCGCAAGGTATAAGTATTATTCGCACTGCATTGTGGGTCATCGGACTGTTCACCCTTCTGAGCGGTATCGTGGGGGTGTCGAACATCATGCTCATCACCGTGAAGGAGCGCACACGCGAGTTTGGAGTGCGCAAGGCAATAGGAGCAAAGCCATGGCAGATACTCAAACTTATCATTATCGAGAGTGTCATCACCACCGCTATCTTCGGATACATCGGAATGCTTTGCGGTATTGCTGCAAACGAATATATGGATGCGACGATAGGGCATGAGGTGGTGGATACAGGACTCTTCCAGGCAACGATGTTCCTCAATCCTACAGTAGGCTTGGATGTCTGCATACAGGCAACTCTCGTCATCATCATAGCCGGAACCATCGCCGGACTCATCCCCGCACTTAAGGCATCGAGGGTAAGACCGATAGAGGCACTGAGGGCAGAATAAATAGAGTGGGCGCAAGGGAACTTCAATTATTTAATCCTTTAATTCTTTAATTTCAAATGAAATTCGACATAGATACCTACCGCGAGATTATCGACACGATCACCCGCAACAAGAGTCGCAGTTTTCTTACTGGATTCGGAGTGTTCTGGGGAGTGTTTATGCTCATCGTACTTATTGGCGGTGGACAGGGACTCAAGGAGATGCTGCAGAAGAACTTCGCGGGATTTGCCACTAACTCGGCAATGATATGGACGCAGAATACCACCAAGGCATACAAGGGATTCCGCAAGGGACGATATTTCTCGATGGTAGAGAAAGATATGACCCGTCTGCGCCAACAGGTGCCAGAACTCGATATTATCACCCCTGTGATGTTTGGTGGCAAGAAGAATGCCGTGAAGGGCGAGCACTCTTTCTCGGCAAACGTGTCGGGAGTGAGCTATGACTATGCCGACGTAACTTCCCCCATCATGTACTACGGACGCTTTCTCAATGAGATGGATGTTCGTGAGGCTCGCAAGGTGTGCGTAATAGGTAAGGAGGTGTATAAGAAACTGTTCCCCGGTGGCGGCGACCCTTGTGGACAGCGCATTCGTCTCGACTCTACATATTATCAGATTGTGGGAGTGGATTACAAGGTGAGTGGCATCAGCATCAACGGACGCAACGACCAGATAGTGTCTATCCCATATACCGTATTCCGCAAGGCATACAACTCGGGCGACCAGATTCATAGTCTCGCCGTGACGGCCAAACCGGGAGTGGTGATGAGTACAATCACCGACCGTATGCGCACGGTGATAGCAAGGGCGCACACTGTCGATCCTACAGACGAGAAGGCGGTAACCGTGTTTAATACCGAGATCATGTTTGCCATGCTCGACAACCTCTTTAATGGTGTCAACTTCCTGATATGGCTTGTGGGTATAGGTACATTGCTTGCCGGAGCGATAGGAGTGTCGAACATCATGATGGTGACGGTGAAGGAGCGCACCACGGAGATAGGCATACGCCGTGCTATCGGTGCCACACCTAAGATGATACTCTCGCAGATTATTTCGGAGAGTATGTTATTGACAATAGTGGCGGGAATGAGTGGTATCCTATTCGGTGTCTGCATATTGCAGATGATAGAGATGGCGAACACTACCGACGGTATAGTAGGGGCGCATTTCCAGGTGGGATTCTGGACGGCTATTGCTGCAGCACTGCTCCTAAGTTGTCTCGGCGGACTTGCCGGTCTTGCCCCGGCATGGAGGGCAATGAGCATCAAACCAGTGGATGCAATGAGAGACGAGTAGAAAATTGAAATATTGAAAATTGAAAAATTGAAATATATGAAAAAGTACAGAAAACTGATTGTTGCGGTCATCATTGCCGTAATCTTCATCGGAACATTCGTGTTCCTTTATCAGAAGTCACAACCGACTCCTGTTGTTTACAATGAATTTACTCCTGAGTTGAAGGACATCCAGAAGACTACCGTCATCACAGGAAAGATTGAACCCCGCAATGAGGTTACGGTGAAACCGCAGATAAGCGGTATCATCACCGAACTCTACAAGGAGGCTGGCGACATGGTGCAGCAGGGCGAGGTGATCGCAAAGGTGAAGGTTATCCCCGACATGGGACAGCTTTCTTCGGCTGAGGCCCGTGTGCGTCTTGCCGACATCAACCTCAAGCAGGCTCAGGTGGATTTCTCCCGCGAGGAGTCGCTCTATAAGCAGAAGTTGGTGAGTGCCGACGAGTTTGACAAAATCAAGCAGACTCTACGTCAGGCAAAAGAGGAGGTAGTGGCAGCACAGGATGCTCTTGACGTTGTGAAGAACGGTGTGTCGAAGAGTAATGCCAGTGCCAGTTCAACGCTCATCCGCTCCACTATCACCGGTCTTATCCTCGATGTGCCTGTGAAGGTGGGTAATACGGTTGTGCTCAGTAACACCTTTAACGACGGTACCACTATTGCCACTGTGGCAAATATGAACGACCTTATCTTCCGTGGAAATATAGACGAGACGGAGGTGGGACGATTGGTGGAAGGTATGCCGATGAAGATTACTATTGGAGCATTACAGGACCTCTCGTTTGAGGCAAACCTTGAGTATGTGTCTCCCAAGGCAGTGGAGAGCAACGGAGCCAACCAGTTTGAGGTGAAGGCGGCAGTGAATGTCATCAAGGGTGGAAAGATTCGTTCGGGATATAGTGCCAATGCCGAGATTGTGCTTGCCAAGGCCTGCAAGGTGTTGTCGATTCCCGAGAGTGCCATCGAGTTTAGTGGCGACTCCACCTTTGTATATGTAGTCAAGGGTAGTGGTGAGAAGAAGACCTACGACCGCCGTGCCGTTACCACTGGACTGAGCGATGGTGTGAACATCGAGATCAAGAAGGGTATTACTGCCAAAGACAAGGTGCGTGGCCCGCAGCAGGTGGCTGACACCAATGAGCAACCTTCTTCTCATCATGGAAAATAAGTAATTAGCATTATTATGAAAAAGTCATTCTATATTATATCCGCCTTCCTGTTTGCTGCATCTTCTATGTTCGCCCAGGGCGCAAAGCAATGGACTCTGCAGGAGTGCATTCAGTATGCCCTCGACCATAATATCCAGGTGAAGCAGCAGCAGAACACCACTCGTCAGCAGAAGATTCAGCTCGATGACAACAAGGGAAATCATCTTCCTACGGTGGATGCATCCATCGATCAGAATTTCTCCTTCGGACGTGGTCTTACGGCTCAAAACACATACGAGAACACCAATACTTCGCGTACGTCATTCCAACTCGGTGCTTCTGTTCCCTTATTTATGGGCGGCAAGATAGTCAATGCTGTCAAACTCTCCCAACTCAACCTCGACGCATCGCTTGCCGACCTCGAAAGGGCGCAGGATGACATACGCACGCAGGTGGCGAAGGCATACGTGCAGATTCTCTATGATATGGAGGTGAGCGATGTGGCTAAGCGACAGATTGCCATCGACTCGATGCAGGTGTATCGACTTGAGAGGATGATGGAGGCAGGAAAGGCCAGTCAGGCTGAGGTGTCGCAGCAGAAGGCAACACTCTCACAGAGCCGACTCACTGCCACTAATGCCGACAATAACTACCGTCTTTCGCTTTTGGCACTCTCTCAGCTTCTCGAATTGCCCACTCCCGAGGGCTTTTCTATCGTAAAACCTGATGTGGCTGCCATCACTCCGTTGAGTGGCAATGAGGGCAGTATCGTGGCTCCTGATGTCATCTATGCCGAGGCACTCGGAGTGAAACCCCAGGTGAAGGCAGAGCAACTGCGCCTTAAGGCCACCGACTTCAATATCAAGATAGCTCGTGCCGACTATATGCCTACGCTCTCTTTCTCTGCAGGACTTGGCACCAACTATTATAAGACGTCGGGATTTGAAGCCGATGGATTTGGCAAGCAGTTGAAGAACAATTTCGGTCAGTATCTCGGTCTAAACCTCTCCATCCCTGTGTTTAATCATTTCTCCACCCGCAACAAGATACGCACGGCGAAGATAGACCGCGAAAACCAGGTGCTGAAACTTGAGGATACCAAGAAGACGCTCTACAAGGAGATACAGCAAGTGTATTACAATGCAGTGGCTTCGGAGGCAAAATACACTTCAAGCCAACAGGCGGTGATGAGCAATTTGGATGCCTTTGCACTGATGAAGGCAAAATACGAGAACGGCAAGGCCAACATCACCGAGTTTAACGAGCAGAAGAACAACCTGCTCAAATCAGAGAGCGACATGGTGCAGGCAAAATATGAATACCTCTACAATTCCGCCCTCATCGACTTCTATCGTGGCAGGACTCTGTGTTTCTGACGCAACGACTAATGTTTTTGTGCTATATATTATATTTTTAACGAGACTGTGCATCCTATATGGTCGCAGTCTCGTTCTTTTCTTTTCCTGATATAGAAATTTTTTCATTCCTTCGCATAAATCAATAAATCCGTTATGCAGAGATTAAAATATATTGTAAAAATGCAAAGTCTGCGAAAAAATCTATACCTTTGCACCTTGAAAAAGAGACATAGTATTCAGGATTATTATGGTAAGACAATGTTTTATTCTATTCGGTTGCCTGGCTTTGGGCGAACTGATAGTAAGGTTAACGGGCGTGAAGCTGCCGGCAAGTATCATAGGCATGCTTATACTTACGCTGATGTTGAAATTTAAGGTCATCAAACTGGAGTGGGTGCGTGGCCTTACGGATTTTCTCATAGCCAATCTCGGTTTTTTCTTCGTGCCGCCTGGTGTGGCGTTAATGCTTTATTTCGACTTGATTAAGGCCGAGATATTGCCGATAGCCCTGGCAACATTGTTGAGCACCATCATCGTTCTTCTGATTACGGGTCAAACCCATCAAGCTGTGAGCAAGGGAGAGAATAAGGTGCGCGAGAAAATACATACTAAGAAACATGAATAAGACATTATGAAAGAGATTATCAGCAACGAATATTTCATGCTCGCCCTTACCTTCGGCGTGTTTTTCATTGCCAAGGCCATACAACGTCGCCTTGGTTGGGTATTGTTTAATCCCATTCTCATTGCCATAGCCATCATCATTGCCTTTCTTCTTGTGATGGATATTCCCTACGAGACATATCATGAGGGGGCGAAGTTGATAGAGTTCTGGCTTAAGCCCGCCGTAGTGGCTCTTGGAGTGCCGCTCTATCTTCAATTATCGTCTATCAAGCGACAGTTTGTGCCCATCTTGGCTTCGCAGATGATGGGATGCATTGCGGGTATTGTGAGTGTGGTGATAATAGCCAAGTTGTTGGGTGCATCCGACGGGGTCATCATGTCGCTCGCAAGCAAGTCGGTCACCACTCCTATTGCCATGGAAGTGACCCAGGTGTTGGGCGGAATACCTTCGCTCACAGCTGCCATTGTGGTAATCACAGGTCTCATCGGGGCAATAATCGGTTTCAAGATGCTTTCCGTAGGTCATGTTCATAATCCCATGGCTCTCGGATTGTCTATGGGAGCCGCATCCCATGCCCTCGGCACATCTGCCGCCATGGACCGCGACCAGTTCGTGGGTGCATACGCCAGTCTTGGTCTCACCCTCAATGGCATCCTTACCGCCCTTCTCACTCCTACGGTAATCGACGTAATCAATACGTTTTAATAAATACAGAACCAACAAAGCATGACAAACAGTCAGTAAAGATTAAAATAATTATACTTTGCCGACATTATGGCATTTTTGCGATTATTGGCACATGGATTGCAATATCTATTAGTGAAAGCGGAAGGCTACAAAGAGCAACAAAAGCTTGGAGGAAGCCGGAAGCAAAGAACATTAATAGTATAACAATATTAAAATAGGAGGTTATTATGTTACCAGTTATGAATTCAAACAGTTGGTTCCCAACAGTGTTCGACGACTTTTTCAACAGTGATTGGATGCCAAAGATGAAGGCCACAGCGCCAGCAGTCAACGTTAAGGAAGATGCAAAGGCTTATACCATGGAAGTGGCAGTGCCCGGTATCAAGAAGGAATTCTGCAGGGTAAACATCAATGCCGACGGCAATCTCGACATTGCCATCGAGAACAAGATGGAACACAAGGAGGAGGACAAGAAGCAGCACTACCTGCGTCGCGAGTTCAGCTACTCCAACTACCAGCAGACCTACGTGCTGCCTGACGACATCGTCAAGGAAAACATCGCAGCTAAGGTGGACGACGGCGTACTGACTATCACAATGCCGAAGGTCACGAAGGACGATGTCAAGAAGATTCAGCGTCAGATTGACATAGCATAACGCTATGTATCACACCCAGACAGGCGAGGATTACACAGGTTAATCCCCGCCTGTTTTTGTTATGGTGTTATCTTATAGTGCACTTTCCCTTAATGTTCCATAATGTATCTTTTATTAATGGTTTTGTCTGCAAAGTTACAATTTCTTTTTCAAACCGCCAAATGTTTTGGGAAAATAATATGCGCATGGCAGAAAGAAAATCCCCGCTCGCCTCACGAGGAGTCAAGCGGGGATGAACAGTAATTTAACTACTAAAACCAAAATTACTTTTTGCGTTCGAAGAGATAGAACCATGCACACCCGTTGATTGCTTGCTCTTCAGAAGTGAGATTGAGGCGATCATCCTCGGCCTTAACAATATACATATCCTGGAATGGCTCATCACCACCATTGACATTGACTGCCATCGGAACAACATATGTAGAGCCGGAAGCCTCAAAGTGGATACAACCCAAGTCCCAACCATCCTCAGAATCATGACCATGCTTCAGAGGCAGTACCTTGAACGCGCATGATGTACCATCGCTATTGGTAGCTGTATAGGTGTTGAAGTCGAGAGTGAAGGTGGCATTGATACCATTACGTGCTGTACCACCTGGGTGACCAGCTCCCTGATCGTCCATAACGTCAAGGTTGTTAGTCCACCATGCAGGACCATTACCGGATGCCCAAGGACCATTGCCCCATACTGCAGCATTGCCCTGGAACCACTGCCACTCTGTTACGCCTGTCTCACCACTGAGATATTCAATAATCTCAGGCTTGTTAGTCCAGCACTCGATGGTGAACTTTCCGCAGTCGTATGAACCTGTGCTACCGTCAGCCTTCATGTAGTCGCAGTAAATCTCATAATCACCGGTATCGCTGATAACCAACAGTCCATCAGCATTAAGATCTGAATTAGCCTTCTCCTCTTTAGTGGCAATGTCTACAACACGCCATTTAGTAAGCACACCATTGGCATTGCTGACACGCCAAACATTACCCTTGCGACCATTTTCATCTTCATCCTGCTTGATAGTAACTTTTGCAGGGTCGAATGTGTTGCCAAGTTGCTTAACGTCACCGAGCCGCTTCTGAACATTGTCGGGGATATAGGTGATTTCATCCACATTTACAGTGAACTCTTTTGTAAAATCACCATTCAGGTTATGGCAAACCATCTGGATGACATTTGCTCCTGTCTTCGATACATAGATTGTGTCATATTCCTTTGCCGAAGATGTCTGGTCTCCAAGAATTTGGTTGGCCTTCCATTGGCACGTTATTGGAGAATGGTTCTCCACAACAATTCTGTTGGTGTTCTTGCCATTTACCACTACAGGAGTGACAGTGGCCTGAACCGTTTCGGCAGTAACCTGGTTGTTGAAACCGCTGCTGATGTCGTCAGTGCTGGGGTCGCATGAAACGAGCATCATGGCCAGTGCCGATATTGCAAAAAATATCTTTTTCATACTTTTCTGTCTTTATAATTTGTAATTAATAAAACAATTACCATCCCTGATACTCTGAATTAGATTCTGTCCAACCAGCATTTTGGGCGACTGCGCCCATGGCAATCTGAGTGTCAGGCATCTTCTGGAATCCGGCAGTTGCCTTGTAACGAGAAGCATAACCTCCGTTGTGAGCGATATTTGTCTGGGCCTTACCCTTATAGTAAGTGGGCTGACCTGTCTGCTTTTCAAGAGCCTTGGCTGCAATGTGCCAACGACGAATGTCATTCCAGCGCAGC
>JALFCW010000082.1 GCA_022771625.1 Prevotella sp. | reverse complement strand
CTCTCGGTCTCACGACCAAAACTCACGTTTATCATTATCCATTAACTAACAATCTTTTACCTAAAAACTAAAAACCAATAACTAACCTAAAACAATCTATTACCTAACTAAAAACCTTTATCTATGAAACAAATCTATCTTTTTACGTTTTCTCGCTGCAAAGATACGACTTTTTCTCCTAATCCGCAATACTTTTCCTTCTTTTTCTTCCAAATACCTCATTATTATTGATTTAAATCAAATCCTCCCCTACTATATTTACTATTATTCAGATAATGTAGAGACAGAGATTCATAATGGGTATTGACTATCGTCAAATAATAAGATAAGCAGATAAATAATTAAGAAATATTATTTTTCGGCAATTTCTTTGGTATTTTAAAAATATAATGTTATCTTTGCAACCGAAAACAAAAAAAAAGTATTATGGCAAACGAAAAGATTAACTTGAACAACTGCACCAAGGAGCAGATAATCAATGTTATCAAGGCTGCAAAAGAGCGGAAACTAGCTTGGGAAAAAAGAGTGCAGTCAGAAATGAGAATGCGACAAGAGTTAAGGCTTAAGGCGCAGGAGTCCCACTACTATGATATTGCATTGGGCTGAATAATATGAATCCACTCAATATTGACGCAATAAATACATATTCGCCTTATCCTGTATGGAATAAAGAGGATGAATATCTATTCAAAACAGACAAAGGAATAGAGTACTCTGTTTCTTTTGACGAAGAGGATAATTTTGATTACACGTCCTACTGGTTTAATCTTACCAATATATCTCATGGGAAATCACCAAATGACGTTAAGATTGCCAAGACAGTGATTTGTATCATTGAAGATATCCGAGGCATTTGACAACATTGTTAAAATGTTCAACGATAATAAATAATACGAAAAGAGAAAAATGAAATCAAATGAGATAATGAAAGACTCCATGAAGGCATGGATATTGGCAGCACGACCGAAGACTCTTAGCGGTGCAGCAGTGCCAGTGATGATCGGTCTCGCCCTTGCCTTTAAGGATTCCACAGGATATGAAGGCAACCCATTCAATTGGGTGGCGGCAATAAACTGTCTCTTGTTTGCATGGGTGATGCAGATCGACGCAAATTTCATAAATGATTTCTTCGACTATGCCAAGGGCACTGACGACGCTGCCACTCGATTGGGACCTCGCAGGGCATGCGCACAAGGATGGGTGAGCGTTGACAGAATGAAGCATGCCATCGCCTTAACCACTTGCCTGGCCTGCATAATAGGACTGCCGCTCATCCTATACGGCGGAATGGAAATGTTGCTCATCGGAATACTATGCGTGGCGTTTTGCTTTCTATATACCACCCATCTATCGTACATAGGACTGGGGGATGTGCTCGTGGTAGTATTCTTCGGAATAATTCCCGTTTGCATAACTTATTATATACAATTGCACACATGTAATACATTTATCTTTCTGATGTCGCTGGCATGCGGAATGGTGGTGGATACTCTGCTGATAGTGAACAACTTCCGCGACCGCGACACCGACAAGGACGTGGGCAAGACAACGCTGGTGGTAAAGATTGGCGAGAAAGCATCGCTGCAACTCTACCTTGCCATCGGATGGGGAGCATGCGTAATGGGAATAGCATATTTAACTCACGGATATTTTCTGGCTACGGTATTGCCGATAGTATATCTCGTCTTCCATAATTACACATATCTTAGGATTAAGCGTATCAGCCGCGGCAAGGCACTCAACATCTGTCTCGGTGAGACGGCGAGAAACATATTCATCTACGGAGCGATGGTGACTATTGGCATATTACTATCATAGAAAAATAATTAAGATAATTTTATGGGATACAGACATGGATATAACAACGGACAGGGCGAATGGGCGCATCTGACCGTAAACGAAGAAAGGCCCCTGCTGGAATGGCTGCTCGAAAACGTGAAGGAGAGCCGCTCGAAGGTGAAAGCTACACTGCAAGGACGAGGAATAAAGGTGGACGGAAAATGCGTCACTCAGTTTGACTTCCCCTTGAAGCCTGGAATGAAGGTGGCAGTGAGCAAGACGAAGCGCAATCAAAGCGCCTTCAAGAGCAAATATGTGAAGATAGCCTATGAGGACCGATGGATAATCGTTGTGGAGAAGAATATCGGTATATTGTCGATGGCTGCCGGCCACTCGTCGCTCAATGTGAAGTCGGTGCTCGACGACTATTTCCACAAGAGCCGACAGAACTGCAGGGCGCATGTGGTGCACCGACTCGACCGCGACACCAGCGGACTCATGATATATGCCAAGGACATCGAAACAGAACAGATACTGGAGCACAACTGGCACGACATCGTATATGACCGCAGATATGTGGCTGTGGTGAGCGGCGAAGTGATGGAGGAAGGCGGCACGATAGCTAACTGGCTAAAGGACAACAAGGCGTATATCACTTACTCATCGCCCGTGGATAACGGCGGAAAATATGCCATAACGCATTTCCATGTGCTCGACCGCACCACTGAGCACTCGCTCGTGGAATACCGACTCGAAACGGGAAGGAAAAACCAGATAAGGGTTCATTCAGCAGATATGGGCCATCCGGTGTGCGGAGACATAAAATATGGTAATGGCGACGACCCGCTGCACCGTCTTTGCCTGCATGCCTATATGCTTTGTTTCACTCATCCCGTCACTCACGAGCGTATGGAATTTGAAACTCCAATACCTGCGGGATTCAGACATTTATTTAAATAAATGATGATGACAAATTTCGGATATTATGTTGCGGGACTTATCCTGCTGATTATTGCCTTTCTGGTGATAAAGAAGGTGGCGAGTTGTATGATAAAGACTGTTGTCACCATCATCCTTGTGATAATCCTCGTAGCCACCTACTATCTATATATTAAATAAAGGTGAATATATGAATAGGACAGCTAGCCTCGACTTGGTGGAGTTTGTGGAAAGTAAGATTCTGCCACGGTATGCACAATTCGACAAGGCTCACAACATGGAACATGTGGTGAGAGTGATACGTCGTGCCATGGACCTGGCTGTGAAGGTGGGCGCCGACCTGAATATGGTGTATGTGATTGCCGCCTATCACGACCTCGGTATGGCGGGAGCGAGGGCTGTTCATCATATTGAGGGTGGAAGGATATTGTTTACCGATGCCCGACTGAAGAAATGGTTTACTGCCGACCAACTGAAGATTATGAAGGAGGCGGTGGAGGATCATCGTGCCTCGGCATCTCGTGCTCCTCGGAGCATATATGGAAAGATTGTGGCTGAGGCTGACCGCGACCTGGAGCCTGACACGGTGTTCAGGCGTGCTGTGCAGTTTGGGCTCAGCAATTATCCTGAGTATTCGGCTGAGGAGCAGTGGAAGAGATTCCAGGAACACATGGAGAACAAGTATTCGGTGAACGGATATATCAAGTTGTGGGTGCAGGGCTCGGACAACGAAAGGAATCTCAACCTCGTGAGGGAGATTATTGCTAATCCACAGAGGTTGAAGGAGGTGTTTGAGAGGATTTTTAATGAGGAATTCCTAATTCCTAATATCATTAATCATCATTAATCAATAATCATCCCAATCAGAGCCTTTGGCTCTTAATCTGTGCTAATCTGTGCTAATCTGTGGTCTTAAAAACCTATCTGTGGTCTGAATATTGTCCACAGAGTTTATTTTGTCCACAGATTAGCACAGATTAACACAGATTTTTAAATATCAAAGATATTTTGATTATCACAGATTATTATCATCAATAATCATTAATCAATAATCATCCCAATCAGAGCCTTTGGCTCTTAATCTGTGCTAATCTGTGCTAATCTGTGGTCTGAAAAAACTATCTGTGGTCTGAATATTGTCCACAGAGTTTATTTTGTCCACAGATTAGCACAGATTAACACAGATTTTTAAATATCAAAGATATTTTGATTATCACAGATTATTATCATCAATAATTCAATTTTTCATTTTTTGAGCCGTGTCCATCCGTGCCTAAAAATTCTTCATTTAATTAAAGAAGTTCCACGAAAGACCGAAGCGGAGAACACGGCCATTGGAGGGATAATGGGGCGCAAGGAAATACTGCATGCTGCCACTGCCACCGTTGACGTGACTCATCATGATGAAGAATCGAGTGTGCTTGAGATGCATGTTGGCATACACATCCACAAAGGGATAACCGCCAATCTTCACACGAGAATCTGAAGTCTTCTGGATAGCGAATTGACTCAGTTGTGGACAATAGTCGGGGGCGTAGTACTTGGAGAACCAATATCCGTCGGCACCAAATTCCACTGCCAACACCTTGGCAATCTTAAACTTAAGATATAAGTTGGTGAAGACATTCACAGTGGGCACCGGCAACACATCCTCCTCGCTCGAACTCTGGAACGTGAACACATTCTCCCAATTAAGCGGACCAAGACGGAAATCCTGCATCACCTGGGCAGTAAGCAGGTTGATGTTCTTGCCCGACTGATATACCGCAGCCGACAAATTGGTGCGAGCATCAGTGGTGGCATCATACGACATACCAAAATATGTGTAGTTCTGTATCTCCTCGATAGCCACACGCAATCGGGTGTTGGTCTTGCGATAGGTGAAGAGTCCCTCTATGCGAGTGCGTGTCTCCTTACTCAAACTATTGTCCCACCAAATATGCTTGGAATGATAATGACGCTGATAGAACGTGGGATTGAGGCGATAGAAATATGCCTTGGCTCCAAGACTGACAGTGTCGCCAAAGAGAGGGAAGTTGAGGTCGGTGGAGAAATCCACCTTTATCTGTCCCGCATCCTCACCCACAAGCCATGTCTCGGCGGCAAGGTTATAGTGGAGGGTCTTGCCTTGTGTCTTGATGAGCTGTCCTCCCACACTTATGTTATGCTCATTCCATTTGCCCATCACCGTGTGCTCCACATCGCCCTCCTTGATGATGTCAGGCATCTGGAAGTTGCGCAGTTCGTAGGTGGCAAACAGTTTGAGTCCTGCCTTTGCCCATTTGTTGAATCCCTCAAGCATGGCAAGCGCCACGGTGTTCTTCATCGAGAAATGCCTTGTGCGATCGAAGATAGAGTCGCCACTATATGCATTGTCGGCATTGAGGTTGTAGTATGTATTGGCATAATAATCCAGCGGAGTGGCGTATGCCTGATAGATACGTCCGTAGTTGTTGAGGTCGAGGGTGTGGATGATGCTTGTCACTGGCACATACTCCTTCTTGAGCGTGTCGGCAAGGGCAGTGTTTATACTGTCTGACAATAATTCATCCTTGTTTTCGTCGGAGAACACCAAGTTCTCTTCCTTGACATTCTCTTCCTCCTTGCGTTTCTTTTCCTCTTCCTTCTTGCGCTCCGCCATATCTTTCTTCGCCTCGGCGGCAAATCGTCGAGCCTTGATCTCCTCGTCGGTCATGCGCACCTTGCGATAGAATCCGAAGCTATAGCGATGAGAGAGGAAAAGATGGATATTGTCGTTGCGGTTCCAGTTGCGCTCAAGCACTGTGGGTATCTCGCTCTCGATAAACTGGTCGTCGAAGGTCTCGGGATTTGTGATATAGTTGTCGTCGGTGATACCGCCATTCTCAGCCACCTTCTGGTGATACACCGAGAACATGGCATGCATCTTGTATCGGTCGCCATCATAGGAACCGAAGAGCGTAGAACCGAAATGCGAGGTGCTCTGATTAGCATAATATCCACGGGCATAGGCGTAGTTGAGGTCGAATCCGAATCCCAAGCGCTTGTTGGCATTGGTGGCAAACATGACGTCGATATGGTCCTCGCCATTGAGTTTGTCTCCGCAGTTGTCGTAAGTGATATTAGTAATCGGCGAAAGGGTGTTGGTAAACAGGAGTTCGTCGGGTTGCTTCATCACATGCGAATACGGTTGGACAAACATAAACTGGCTCGTCAACGGTTGGTCAACGGCAATACGCGAGAGTCGCGGAGTGTAGTTGTTGCCAGTGGTGTTATATTCCCCATATTTGCCAGTATTGAAGATGGTGTTCATGAAGAGATGGGGCATAGTGTCGGGGAGCGACGGAATGACGTCGCCAAACCTACGGTCTATCTTCCACACTCTCAATCCCTTGGGGATTTCCTTGTTGCGTGTAGTGTCGTTGTTATGCTTATTGAAATTCTTGTTTGTGGTATTGCCATCAGCATCCATGCCGTTGAAGCTTCCGTTGTCATTCATCTGTCGGAGTGTCTGGGCTTCGGCACACAAGGACGTGAGGGCAAGACATAATATGAGTATTATCCTGTTCATCTAAAGATTATTCTGAGTGAAACCTCTATGGTCTTAATAATTATCGCCAATCCCACAACCAGTCCCCACAACGGATAGCCGAAGAGCAGGGTGGCAGGAGTAGTCATATATAGGGCGATGGCACCCACCACCGACAACATAAATACGATGTTGAGCACATTCCTCACCATAAACATTTTGTTGTCCGGACGGCGGTGCTGGCGTTCAGGACGCTTCCAGATGGCATCAAGCTCTTCCTGTGTCATGCTTATTCCTCCTTTCCTTGTTTTTTGCCATTAAGCAATTCATCAAACTTGCCAAAAAGATAGTCCTTGCGGTCAACGGTTTTGCGGCGGAACTTGGCACTGCCTCTTAGCAGTTTGGTCTGCTTCTTGTTGAGCGCATTCTTGTCGTCAATCCATTCCTCTGCCTTATAGGTCTGCGGGTCGCGCTCCTCCTCATAGAGATAGTATATGCGTGTCATCTTCACCTCAAGGCTTCCGTCATTGCATTGTGCCATGAGTGTGTAGTAGAATCGGGTGCGGTCGAGCACGAGGGCATTGTTCTTGAATACAAGCCACTCCTGATAATTTCCGCAAACAAAATTCTTGGATGAGTCGGCTAATGCCAACACGCTATGCTCCAGTTGGTTGGGCTGACGTGTAAGTCGGTCCATATAATTCTTCACTATGGAATATATCTGCGACGCACTCTTGCCAGGAGCCTCGATTACTGTAGAGAATGTGACACGTCCGTCAACCATAGGAACGGCTCCAGCGAGATATTTCTCGTCGGGATTCACCTTCACTACAGCCTCTTCCACCTCCTGTTGCCTGTCCATCTCCTCCCATTCGTTTTGGGCGTTGGCAATACCGCAGAAGGCAGCTGCCATCAGTAATATGAATGATCTTTTCTTCATTTTTATTCGATTTTTCATGCAAAGGTACATAAAATATGGCAAACTACAATGTTATACCTATATATATTAACTATTTTTTTCCTTTTTCTTTGCCAATTCGATAAATATTAGTAATTTTGCAGCAACAAAACATTAACATTGGATGATTATGAAATTCATAGCAGTCATACCGGCACGATACGCTTCTACGCGTTTCCCCGGCAAACCGCTTGCCATTCTAGCAGGCAAGACAGTAATAGAGAGAGTATATGAACAGGTGAAAAAGGTGATTGACGATGTGTATGTAGCCACCGACGATGACCGAATACGCGAGGCTGTAGAGGCTTTTGGCGGAAAGGTGGTGATGACTTCTCCTAATCACAAGAGCGGCACTGACCGTATTGAGGAGGCAGTGGAGAAGATTGAGGCTACGGAGAAGATGGTGGATGTGGTGATTAATGTGCAGGGCGATGAACCCTTTATTCATGAGTCGCAGATTAACACTGTTTGTGAATGTTTCAACGACAGTACGACGCAGATTGCCACTCTCGGAAAGCCTTTCGGACGCACTCCTGAGGACATCAAGGCGATAGAGAATCCCAACTCGCCGAAGATTGCGGTGAGCAAGGAGGGATTTGCATTGTATTTCAGTCGCAGTGTGATTCCTTTCTGCCGTGGCATTGAGCGTAATCTCTGGCCTGAGTCTTTCCCTTATCTCAAGCATATAGGATTGTATGCTTATCGCCGCGAGGTGTTGCGCGAGGTGACTTCTCTGCCGCAGGGAGAATTGGAGAAGGCTGAGAGTCTGGAACAGTTGCGATGGCTTGAGAATGGATACAGGATTAAGGTGGGACGCACTGACATCGAGACTGTGGGCATTGACACGCCCGAGGACTTGGTTAAGGCACAGAGTTTTTTCTGTTGACCACAGATAGGTTTTTAAGACCACAGATGGGTTTTTATAGACCACGGATTGGTTTTTATAGACCACAGATTAACACAGATTGACACAGATTAAGAGCCAAAGGCTCTGATTAGGATGATTATTGATTGATGATGGATGATTGATTATTTTAGGCACGGATGAACACGGCTTTAAAAAAAAGACACGGCTAGCTGCGCGATGGATAAAAGCTTTATTTGCTAAGGGCTATACTAAAGTATAGACACGGCTCGTTACCGCAGAGCAAACTAAGCCGTGAACTTGCTCAAGCAAGCCGTAATCACGAAGTGCCGTGATAACACCAATGCGGAGCCAGCCGTGTCTTTGAAAAAGCCGCGGATTTCCGTGCCAAAAAAAATCTGTGGAAATCTGTGATAATCTGTGGATAACAAAAAAACTCTGTGGATAAAAAAATCTGTGGAAATCAGTAGATAAATATTATCAGTGGAAAAAACAAAGAAAATTATGAACAAGGAAGAATTATTATCAAAGATACGAGGCAACATACGCGAGACGTATGACATGCCCTCACTCGACGACATCAAGGCCACGAAATATCCCGACAGCCTCAAGCAGTTCGTCAGCATGAGCGAGACAGTAGGAGGCAAGGTGGTGGAAACCAAACCCGGCGACGACCTCAATGCCATCATCCGCCAACTATATCCCGAGGCAAAGGTCATCTCCTCCAATCTGCCCGAGATAACCATCGCCAACCGCAATCCCGACACTGTGGAGGAAGCCAAGGACCTCAACGGCACCGACGTGGGCGTAATCCGAGGCGTATTGGGAGTGGCAGAGAACGGATGCATCTGGATTCCCCAGACAATGAAGGAGAAAGCCGTGTGCTTTATCTCTGAATACCTCGTCATCATCCTCGACCACACCAAGATTGTTGACAACATGCACGAGGCCTACCGACTCATCGAGATGAACGACTATGGCTACGGCACATTCATCAGCGGTCCATCCAAGACAGCCGACATCGCACAGGCTCTCGTCATGGGTGCACAGGCAGCCCGCGGAGTAACCGTGATATTGGTATAAATATTCCTAAAGGTAGAATAAATTATTCAAAAACACCTAAAAACTTTCAATTTATTGGCTAAAAAGTCGATAGATTGAAAGTTTTTTTGTAATTTTGCGGCTGAATTTCAGAATAAAGCAGATAAAAATGAGAATTGTACAACTTATATCGTTCGGTTTGGCGGCGCTATCGCTCACATCCTGCTTCAAGGACGAAGCCCCCAACGCCGAATGTGACATCACCAAGGCTTGGGTGCAGTTAGGGGAGGACGAATGGCAGAATATGTTCTTCAATATCTCCGACACTACAAAAAAAGTGTTATATTCCGACAGGAATATTTATTTTACCGTACGCCCGGAAGCACGGTTAGACTCCATATGCCCCCAGTTTGAAATAACCGAGGGAGCAACTATCTCGCCAGCAAACGGAAGTTGCCAAGACTTCAGCAATGGGCCTGTGAAATATACTGTCACATCACAGGACAAACAATGGACAAGGGAATATATGGTCAACTTCTTGTTACTGGAAATACCTACATACTACTCATTTGACAATTCTGGTATTACATATACCGATCCATTTACCAATGCCACTTATAACCGCTGGTATGACCAATGTAAGTCTGGCGATAATTCTTCAGTGAGCATTGAGGTATTTTCGAATGCCAACTCTGGATTTGCAATTGGTAACACCAAGGCCAATGTGGAGGATTATCCATCGGTTATAGCTGAGGGATATCATGGCAAAGCCGTCAGGCTGACCACATGCAGCACTGGCCCCTGGGGTAAGTTAGTGAAACGCCCTCTTGCTGCGGGAAATTTCTTTATAGGAGAATTTGATGTTAGTCAAGCTTTGGACTCTACCCTACATACGACCCGTATGGGAAGGCCCTTTGGTCGCAAGCCATTAAAAATCAGAGGTCTTTATAAATATAAAGCAGGCGATGTTTTTTGGAAATACGTAAACGAAGAGATTGAAGAGCACCCTGAGATAAAGGATCGAGCTGCAATCTACGCATCCTTTTATCGCAATCATGATGATTCAGGAAACGAGGTAGTTCTATTTGGAGAAGACAGTAAAACAAATCCTCACATCATTGGATTTGCTGAAATGCCTTCTGTACCAGAGACTGATACATGGACACAATTTGAGATGACATTTGATTACAATGGGGATATTGACTATGATATTCTTCGAAAACATGGCTATAGCCTCACAGTGGTATTCACATCGAGCACCGATGGAGCCTACTACGAAGGAGCGCCGGGAAGCACTCTGTATATTGATGACGTGGAGATTGTCTGTGAAGAAGAATAGAATTGTCGATTTTTTCTAATTTAAAATTAAGTAATGAAAAGATTATTATTTTCAATAGCTTTTGTGGCCTTAGCCATATCGACGTGGGGAATAAGCCTCCCCGACAGTCTCAACTATACGTTCCGCATCGGATACAACATCGGCGGCACGGCACCCGTGGGCATGCCAGCCACCATCCGCAAGCTCAACAGCTACGACTTTCAGCCTAATGTGTCACTCGGACTCGACGTCCAGAAAGACCTTTGGGGCAAATGGGGACTCGCAGCCGGAGTGCGCCTTGAGAACAAGGGAATGAAGATCGACGCCACAGTGAAAAACTATCACATGAAGATGGTGCAAGGAGGCAACGAACTCGAAGGTATGTACACCGGTCGCCTCGTCACCGACTGCAACTTGTGGATGCTCACTGTGCCCGTAATGGCAACATTCCATTCTGGTCGCTGGCTCATCAAGTGCGGTCCTTATGTCTCCTACGTAGCCACACGCTCGTTCAAGGGGCATGTATATGACGGATACCTGCGCACCGGCAATCCCACTGGCGACAAGGTGGATATGGGTCCCGAGGGCGACGACAACCCCACCTACGACTTCAGCGACGACATGCGCAAGTGTCATGTGGGAATGCTCCTCGGAGCCGACTGTCGCATCGGCAAGCGCATCGGAGTATATGCCGACCTCACATGGGGTCTCAACGGAGCCTTCAAGAGTTCCTTTAAGACCATCGAGCAAACCCTCTACCCCATCTACGGCACTATCGGATTGACATATAAATTAAAATAATATTAATAACAGATAAAAGAAAGGAATATTGAATTATGAAAAAATTATTTACTTTAGTATTAGCTTGCGTGATGTCCCTTGCCGCCATGGCAGAGGAATACACTTGCGGACTAGCTGTAGTGCTTAACGGTCAACCATCGCCTTATGACCAAATTACCATCTCGTGCACAAAGAATGCCAATGGCAAATATGACATTCTGCTTCCTGATTTTTACTTCGGTGGAGAAGACGGAATACCTGTTGGTGATATTGAAATTAACGACATTGATGCAACTGGTGATGATGAAATCACAGAAATCTCTGTCAAGAATAAAGATGTTAAGGTAGGTTTGTTTGGCACTATGCCAGCTGACATCGAAGCCACTTTGAAAGACAACGACCTCCAGCTCCAGCTTCATCTTGTTGCAGCAGATATTGACGTGAACGTGGCTCTCACAAGCACCTCTACACAGATCTACGGCGGCGACTTTGAAGATTGGCACATCGCCACCGCTTCCAACGGCACAACCACATCCGACGAGCCTAACGGATGGCACTCATTTATGAGCTGCACAGGTGCATTTGCAAGTATCGTTGACAAAACTCCACATATATTCATTTCGGATGACGTTCCTGCCGAAACTGAAAGCACCAAATCCGTGAAGATTGTATCATCCTCTGTATTTGGTTCCATATCTGCCAACGGCACAATCACTACAGGACGCATGAAGGCTGACGCCATGAGTGCAGCCGACCCAAACAACTGTGCCTTCCTCGATATTACAAATACTGACGAAGACGGCAATGGTGACCTCTTCGCCAATAACATGAAGGGCACCCCTGCCTCCATCTCGATGTGGTATAAGTTTAAGAACGGCAAGGGCAACACCAAGCCTGCCTCACTGCGAGCCGTGATTACCGACGGCACATATTATCAGGACCCTGCCGATGCCGAGTATAAAAACGTAGTGGCAGTGGCTGAAGACAACACCAATCTCACCGCCACCGACGGCGAGTGGAAGTATGTCACCATCCCCTTCGACTATTTAAGCTATGTAGAAAACGAAGCCGAGGCAAAGGCAATCCTCGTCACCATCTCCACATGTGCCGAGCCTGGCGGCGGTTCAATTGACGCCACCGACGTTGACGAACTCTATGTCGATGAAGTGACACTCAATTATCCCGTTGAGCCTATAGGGTTGACCATCTTCAACACTGATATCAAGGACTTCTCAGCCGACAAATACGAGTATGACCTCACCGTGAACAAGTTGCCCATGGCTGACGACATTGACTTCTCTTTCGATGATTTTTGTACTAACGTAATCTTGACATATTATGATGATAAAGCCAAGAAACTCTTCGTCAACCTCTACAACGAGGAACTCACGGAATCTAGAACCTACACTTTCAACGTCACCATCGACACAGCCGTGAAGGGCATCACCTCAGATGCAGCCAACCGCACCGTCACTGGCCGTTACAATGCCAATGGTCAGAAGGTGGGCAACAACGCAAAGGGACTTGTCATCACTCGCTTTGCCGATGGCACAGCGGTGAAGAGCATGAAATAAACATATTAACATATTAACATATTAACATGTTAACATATTCACATATTAACATGTTGATACGATAATTCTTATTAAACCCACAAAAAAGAGAAGGTTGGACAATTAATCCGACCTTCTCTTTTATCTTTATCAATGCATGCAATTTCTTCGATTCTATGCCATTACGGCACACGATACTCCAAGTGCGGTTCCTACCGCTGCCAGGATTGCCGATGCAAGATTCCACAGAAACTTTATCAGCCTTGTTTTGTTCTCCTTAGTCATTTCTCCACAGATTTTCACTGATTAATAATTAAGTTTATTATCACAGATTTAATTCTTCATTTTTTAGGCACGGAAATCCGTGCCTAATTAACTACTCGTAGTAGCCGCCGCCATCTTCGCCTCCGTTAGAGTCAGAGCCGCTGGAGCTTGAGCCACCAGAGCCTGAGCCTGAGTCAGTGCCGGTATCATCTGGAGTCTCGCCGGTCGAATCGCCACCTCCGTCAGGAGTATTATCGGGCGAGGTGATGTCAACAACCCCCTGATTGGCCTTGAGGGCCTTGAGCACGGCTGCCTGTACCGAACGGCTTGCCACGAGATTGAACTCGGCATCATTGAAGAGCGTCTTGAAGTCCTTGCCAGGATCCCAAACTACATTAACACCTATGATGTTTTGAGCCGTAAACTTGTCAGCCGAGGCTGCTCCAATAGAGTTAATCGTCACCGAGAAGTCGCCGAGATCTCCAAGGCGAATCTTCCTTCCCTCAAGCAACTGTTCTCGCATACAATCGACCGCCATATAAAGGATGGCTCCTATGTCGGCACGCGAATATACGCAACCATGAGTGGAGATGTGCTTGGCAAACTTCTCGATGTCCATCACTTCGGCATACTGTGCCACAGCAAATGCCTTCTGCACTTCGGTAGCCACAAGGTCGAGATCGGCCTGCTTGGGTACCTCGCCTTTTGCCTTAGCTTCGTTAATACGCTTCTTTGCCTGATTGATTTCAAAGAGGTTGGAGTTCACTCCCCTCATCGCAATAGAATAATTAATCATAGATAAAAGTTTTTTTTGTTAGTGTTTTCCCTGTCCTTTTTTTGGTCTTAACTTAAGGCTCGGCTTGGTCTTAACTTACGACCGGCGCCCATCGCTACTTAAGTCTCGCTTCGCCCCTTGGTTGTGTGTCCTGAAAAGTGCAGGCAGACTTGATTTTCAAATCCGGTGCAAAGATACAACTTTTTCCCCACATGGCAATCACTTGTCCCTCACCTCGCCCTCCCCTTGTCCCACCACTTTTGCCCCATGCCTTGTGGAGAGAGTCCAGAAGGGATGATGCGGATGTTAATATGTTAACATGTTAATGCTTCTAATCTAATAACCGCCACTTGCAGGGGCTTACCTCGTGTAAGACCTTACAGTATATTTTTTAGTATTTATTACTTCTATGATAGTTTAATATTTAAAAATATATCATATTAATTAGGACGTGCGCGCGCGATACCTCCTCAGTCATTCACCTCCCCACTCTCAAGACCACTTCCCCTGCTAAAGGCTATAGCGGAGGCAGCGGATTAACAAATTAACATTTTAACTAATATAACAGAAACGACCAGAAAAGCGACCAGAAAAGCGACCAGAAACTACCCATAAAAAAAACTCAGAAAATATGAATGACACAAACTATAATAGTAAAATTTATCAACTAAAGCACTTCAAAATAATATCTATTATTATAAATCGCACAAAAAAAGTTTCTACTTTTTCAAAACTTTTATTCATTTTGGAAAGCAATATCAAAATAATTGTGTATATTTGCACCCACAAATATATAATTCAATGACTAATAAGTCTCATTTTAATAGTGGATTGCGAACACTTGTTCAACAACGTCGTGATGGTGTATTGCATAGTTCTGCGGTTTCTCCTAAAGAAGTCGCAACAACTTACCATGCACTATATATCCAAGATGCCGTTGATTTTTTGAAAACTTTGCCAGACGCATCTATCCAGTTGGTATTAATTGATCCTCCATACAATCTTGATATTGATTATTGGGACTCATATCCGAATTATTTGGAATGGGCAAAGCAATGGATTGATGAAATATATCGAGTAATGTCTGACAAAGGTAATTGTATTATCTTTGGCGGTTTTCAGTTCCAAGACCTGAAACAAGGCGATTTGTTGGAAATTCTTCATTATGTTCGTCATAATACAAAATTAAGACTTGTTAATCTTATTGTATGGCATTATAAAAACGGAATGAGTGCTCATCGATATTTTGCTAATCGTCATGAAGAAGCTATTTGGTTATCAAAGTCAAAAAAATATTTCTTTGACCTTGATTCTGTTAGAATCCCATACGATGAAGAAGCAAAGAAGGCTGCATTAAAAGACAAACGCCTTATACCCGAAAACATAGAAAAAGGAAAAAATCCTACCAACGTTTGGGAAATATGTCGTCTCAATGGGAACTCTGCTGAAAGAGTTGGTCACCCAACACAGAAGCCGGCAGAGATTATTAGAAGATTTATTAAATCTCTTTCATACGAAGGTTCGATAGTCTTGGATTTCTTCGCCGGTTCTGGTACGACCGGCAGAGTATGTATTGAGGAAAATCGTCATTCAATAATGGTTGATGCAGATGATTCATTAAGAGATTATTTCAAAAAACATCTCGCTAAAATAGACACTTTGCATTTAAAGCCATACGAAATAAATGAGAATATTCCTATTGATGAGTTTTTGAAAAGAATAGAAGCAAGTAATAGAAAATTATGATATATTACCAATCAGAAGATAAGACTTTTACTCTGTTTCACGGAGATACGAAGCAAGTATTAAATCAACTAACAGGAACAGTTGACATGATATTTGCAGACCCTCCCTATTTTTTGTCGAATGGCGGTAAGAAAATACAGGGGAGACGTATTGTGCCTGTCAATAAAGGAGATTGGGATAAAGCAGACAATATTGAATCAATAGATAAGTTTAATCAAGAATGGATAGATGCCTGTAAACCCATTTTGAAAGATAATGGGACAATATGGGTGTGTGGAACTTTTCACAACATATATTCTGTTGAAAAGTGCCTGAAACAAGCTGGATTCCATATTATCAATATTGTTACTTGGCATAAGACTGATCCGACACCAACATGGGGTGATTTACATTTCAACTTTTCTTCTGAATATATCATATGGGCAAGAAAGAACCCGAAGTTAAAACATTTCTTTAATTATGAGTTAATGAAACAACTGAATGGTGGTGTCTTAATGCCTGACGTTTGGAACCTTCCTACCGTTGGGACGTGGGAAAAAACATGCGGGAAACATCCAACTCAGAAGCCGCTGCGCTTGCTTTATCGAATCTTGCTTGCTTCAACAAAAGCAGGAGAAGTAATTTTAGACCCTTTTGCAGGCAGTTGTACCACAGGTATAGCAGCCAATCTTTTGGAGAGAGAGTTTATAGGAATTGATCAATGTTCAGATTATCTTGACTTAGGCAAACGAAGAAAGATTGACATTGAAAATCCCTTGCGTTGGATAAAGATGCAAAAAATGATTGCTGAAAATCCTTATGAAATCACAGTGATAGTTAATCATGCAAAACCTGACACAAAGGCTAAAATGATTGACAATGGTATTTGCTATCTGCGTGCAGGTGAAACAGATGGTTCCTTATGTGTAACCCCTGGTTTTGAACGTATGGGGTATGTCTTGCTTCATACAGGTGGAGAAGATTGCCAATTGTTTAAATTAAAACAGAAGGGGTGTTTTCAGATATGGACGAAAGAGACACTGGAAAAATACGGATTCACTCCCTCACATGCTGCCTACTACATAGTGTTAAAATTTGACAATAGCAAACATCTAAATTTTAAGATGCGTAGCAGCCTTAAAGAAAGAATTAATACTTATCGGGCAAAAATACGTCCATTAAGTGATTTTATTGATATAAACAACGAATAATAATAGAAAAATAATATGGCAAAGAAGAATCAATCAACAAGACTGACGACACAGCACAGAGAAAGTCAAGGTGTCATCGGTATATTTGGTTTAGAAGCGAAGAAACACGATAAGACTACTGGGGATGTTTCTCATGTAGTAAAAAGTGCTTTAGAGCATAAGTACCCAAACCTAACATTTAGGTATCGTCAGAGCATTGAAAAGAAAGAGATAAATGAGGCATTACAAAAAGTCGACAAATATCTTGGACAGACTCTATTTGTCGAAAATGCGAGCATTATTCCTGATGGTGGTATAATTGAGGTGCAGGACGACAATAACAAATGGCGAGTTGTATTAGTCTCTGAGGCAAAACATCAAGGTAAAGATATTGAGAATATTGAAAAAGGAGAATTGGTTGGAACAAAGAAAGATCAGGATCTCATGGCTGCCGGAAATGCTATTGAGCGTTCTCACAAAAACATCTCTGAAATCGCCAATTATATGCTTTCTGAATCTCATTTCCCATACGTGCTATTTTTGGAAGGTTCAAATTTCTTAACTGAAACAGTCCATGTTACAAGACCTGACGGGAGAGTCGTTATATTGGAATATAATTCTGGTATACTGAACAGGTTGGATAGACTGACCGCTGCCAACTATGGTATGCCAATAAATACAAACTTATGCAAAAACAAATTTGTGCAACACGAAGATAAAACTATCATGTTGCAGGCAGCTTCTATATATACACAAGGCAATGGTAGAAGTTGGGATAGACAAAAAATGTTTGAGATAATGTTTGAGGTTGCTGAAACATCACTTCAAATGTTAGGTAGAGATTTGTGGAATCAAATGAAAGGATAATTAATGGTGAGAAAAGCAACAAACAACCTTCTTCAAAAGGCAAAGAAATCAAAAAGTGACGAATTCTATACACAACTTTGTGACATCGAGAGTGAATTGCAGTATTATCCTGAATGCTTCTGTGGCAAGGTTGTTTACTGTAATTGTGACGACCCAAAAGTGAGTAACTTTTTTCGGTTCTTTAAGGAAAACTTTCAAAGATTAGGCCTGCGCAAACTCATTGCTTCATTCTATAGGGAACAATCAAATGATCTCTTTCAAATACAAGTTGATGAAAGACCTTACTATTGTGAATATGAAGGTTCAGATGAAAATATGATAATTTGTCATTTCCATGGAGATGGTGACTTTCGCAGCAGGGAGAGTGTGGATTTGTTATTACAGTCTGACATTGTAGTAACTAATCCTCCATTCTCTTTGTTCCGTGAATTTATTGCTCAAATAGTGAGATATAAAAAACAATTTCTCGTCATAGGTAATGTCAACGCTATTACATATAAGGAAATATTTGAGTTGATTCAAGCAAACAAGGCATGGTTAGGGGTAAATCTTGGTCGTGGGATTTCTGGGTTTATTGTTCCGAATCATTATCAGCAATATGGGACAGAAATAAGTGTGAATAAAGAAGGTCAAACCATAATTGCTACAAATGGTTGTTTATGGCTTACTAACTTGGAACTTAAACAACGCCATGATGATATTATCCTTACCAAATACTATTATGGCAATGAGGAAGCCTACCCGACTTATGATAACTGTAATGGCATAAATGTGAATAAAACACAAGACATCCCCAAAGACTATGCAGGATTGATGGGAGTTCCTATCACTTTTTTGCATAAATATAATCCTGAGCAATTCGAGATTGTCAAATTCCGAAAAGGTGATGATGGCAAGGATTTACGTATTAATGGCAAATGTCCCTATTTTCGTATATTGATTAGGAATAAAAAGATAACGCGACTCAATAGTGTACCATTGTCCAATGTACGAGAAAGAACAATAAATACCATTGCAAATTAGAAAACACTTTATAATTATTCTGTGGATATGTGAAATCCTCACCTCGGCATCTGCTGCACCACCTTGCCTTCGAGTTTCTTGCCGTTGGCATGCTTGGAGCGCTTCACACCGTCGCGTCCCCATGTGCCCCACTGCTTGAAGAAGAAGGATACACGATGACGCTTGGCAAGCTGGCGCAGATTGAGCACCCACTGCTCGTGCATTGGACGGGCATTGGGACCGCTCTCGCCTCCCACTATCATCCATTGGATGCCAGTGAGGTCGAAGTCGCCAAGGTCTTCGAGCAAGGGTTCGCACGAGAGGAAACGCACGGTAGCATCCTCTATGCTTCTGAGTGCATCAATGCGCGACAGCACCTGGCGACATTCCACCGTGACTCCAAGCCATGCATTGACCGGCACCTCGCGGGTGGAAAAATATTCCGCCATACGCTCGGCCCGCTTGGTGAGCAGCTGGTAGCGATGTTGAGGTGTGGCCTCGATGGTGGCCATTACCTTGTCGATAAATTCAAATGGCACGTCGGGATGGAATAGGTCGCTCATTGAGCATACGAAGATGCTGCTGCCCTTTTTCCATGCTAACGGTTCGTCGAGCGATTCGGGATGAAGAGTCGGTTCAAAGCCGTTGCCATATTTCTTCAGCCCCATGGCGTGCAGGCGTCGTGCCATAGTCTCGGCATAACAATGTGCGCAGCCTGGCGACTGCTTGGTGCATCCCGTCACGGGGTTCCACGTGCGTTCGGTCCATTCTATCTTGGTTGTCCTCATAGTATCTTATAAATTAATGTTGCTTCCTTTTTATATTCAATGTCAAAACGATTTTTGTTGGATATTTCCTCTTGCGTCATGATGTCCATGACTGACAATTGGTTGTTGTTGCGCATATCACGCAATATGGCTTTTGCATGCTTGGGCAGATAACCATGCCTTACGGTGAAGTCGTATATATCCTTGTTGGTGCGCACCTTCTGGGCAAGATAAGAGACAAGTGCCACCCTCAGTTGTTCGAGCATTTCAGCGATTCGGTCGGCCTTGAATTGCTCCTCAAACAAGCCTGCCTGCTCGTCGGGCAGATGGAATCCGAATCCCCACTGGTCGATCATCTTCCACTTGATGTCGAGTATCTTCTCATAGCTGAAGATATGCCTCGAGAAAAAGAAGAGGGCAAAGAGGTTGTGCTCGTTTCGCTCGATGGGATAGGCCGTGGTGAAGAACTGCCCGCCACACGAGAATGCCTCGGCAAGATAATCCACATAATGCCCAATGTCGATGGTGTGTCCTGTGCGCATAGGATGGCCCTCGGGGAAATAATCCGATATGAAATGCCTGAGGGGCAAAGAGCCTGGGGTTACATCCTTACTGAAAGCATGCTTGGTGAACCGCTGCATGAAGGACACAGGCAGGAAGAGCAGAATCTCGCTACTGCCCAATCTGAGCAGATATTCGAGAAACTTGCGACTTATTTGCTTATATCCGTAGGGGTCGATGAAGAACACGTTGACTATACCCTTTTTCGTTTTTCCACTATTGCCGAGTTGCATCAGTATGGATGTTGCGTCCATATTGGTGTATTCCACATTGCATGGAGGGGTATCGGATTTTGGCAGTGCCTCGATATATCCCCTTACCTTCTCGATGCATCTGCGGTTGCGGTCGTTGAGATGCAGGTAGATGGGCTTGTCATATCCTGGTCTTTTATGCCTGACGTTGCAAATCGTCTCGTATGCCCTTATGGGCGAGCCTTTCTTGCCGTCGGCATATATTCCACGGCCACAGAAGAGGTCGTAGATGTGTATCTCGCGCGCAAAATGGGCACACACGAGAATCATGAGTTTTATGTCGAGGTATTTCTGATAGAACAACACCTTGGCTTCGGAGTGTGGTTTCATCACGTCCTTGGCGGATATTTTGGTCTTATCCATTTTTCTTACTGTCGCTTGGTTATTATCTGTTGAGCTATCTTTACCGCAGTGGAGTTGTAGCTGGCGCACACGAAATGGAATATTGGTACATAGCGACTGTTGCGCATCACAAGAGGCTCGGGGGTGACGTAGGGAAAGAGCTCGCCCAAGCGCTCCACATACAGGTCGGCTATGCGTTTGATGGGATTATCCACCTTTTGATACCACACTCGTTCCTCAGCAAAGAGATCTATCTCGGTTTTCTCTTCATAAAACCATTTCCTTATCTCCTCTTTCGACATTCCGAAGAACGAGGACAGTTTCTCGTGATGGATGAGTTGGGCTTGCTTGTCGAGCAGTCGATTGACTATCACTCCGCTCGGAATGAGTATCCACAAGTCTATGCCCTTGCATGCTATCGACTCGATGGTAGCCCACTCCAAGTTCATGCCGAAGGGATCGAGCAGGGCGAGGGCTTTCAGATAGGGCTTTTGTTTCAGTGCATTGCCTAATTGGCGTGCTGCCATGTTGGCATCGCCAGGGCGGAACTGCATCAAACCCTTCACTGGGTATTGCCTCAGCTTGAGTTCGAGCCGCAGGCAGTTGTCTTCCTTGAGGTCGATAAAATAATAGAAATCGAATCCTCGCATCTTCTCCTCAAGTCTCACCACCCTTTCGGCAGCTCCTTGATACACCTTCATCTCGTCGTCATCCACATTGCCCTCGAAGAGGTCGAGCGACTTGCGATGTTCGTCCTCCAACTCCTCGTTAGAGCGCGTGCCGCTTCCGGCAAACCCGTCGAAATAGATGAGTTTCCAGTTGTATTTCTCACGATATACATTCATTATCGTGAGATATGCCTTGACATAACTCTCGAAGGTGTCGAGCTTCTGTTCGGTCCACAATCCGCCCCAATTGTCAATATTCGATTTATCAAAACTCTCCATTTCTCAGTTTCTCTATATAAAGGTCCAACATATCCGCCAATCCCTCGGGAAAGACAGCCGACTCGATATTCCTCTCGATATTGCGCGCGAGATTGGCGTCGGCATCGGCGAATATGCATTGGGCGATGTCGAGCTTGGCTCCGCAGATGATACCCCTGCTCACAAAATACCCCACGATGTTGAGCACAGTCTGACGGAAGTAATCCTCGCCAGGGCGCTTGGTGCATTGTTTGCGGGCGTCGATGAGCAGCACCCACACCTGTTCTATCATGAGGCGATATGGGCGCGAGGGATAGCTGCCAATGCCAAGACATTTGCTAAAGAGCACGGCAATGCGCTCCGAGGTAATTCGTCGGCCAAGGGAGTCATAACCAAGCATTTCGTCATTGAAGTCAAATCGGTCGGTTATCGCCTTAATGGCCTCCAACTTGCGACGCTCTCGTGCTTCTGCCGGCTCCACATTTCCCTCCTCCACCTCGCTTTTGGGTTTCTGTCCCTTGCCATAATATTGGTTTATGGTGACATTCGCCCCTGGCAAGGGGAATGTGGCGCCATAGATGTCGCCCTGGAAAACATTGCAGTTCTCCATGTGGTTCTCATTGTATATTTTTACTTCATCCTTGTTGCTGCTCATGGTTCTTATTTTTAATCCAATTTTCAACCTCTTTTTTAAAATCCTCGAGTGTCATACCTATCGGCAATTGGGGATTATTCAGCATGCCAGTCATCTGATTGCTGCCATAGGCATAATTGTTATTGATGATGTTGCGTGGCTGTTCCTTTGCCAACATATCTTCTTCCAAGCGCTTTATTCTCATACTCTCGTCTTGGGTGGCTATTCCGTCCTTCATGTCGGACAACATGCGGAACACCTGATCAGCATAAATATACTGCTTGCGACCCTCTATCCATTTAAGAATGTTGTCGAGGGTGAAATAGCGGTCGAGCGAACTGCCCTCGTATTTATTCTGCTCTGCTATCTGGCATCGCTTCTCTGCTGCCGCTAATTTGGCTGACATGGTATCCTTCTCTTGCGAGACAAGAGTCAATGAGTCTAATAGCATGTCGATTGCCGAGTCTTTTGCCATTAATTCTGCTTGCAGCTTCTCGCTTTCTGCCCTCAGGCTCTCTATCTCAGCCTTAAAGTCTGTGTTGTCATCTTGTTTTTCTAATTTCTCTAAGAGTTTTGTGAAATGAGGAAAAAACTTTTCATCGTTTTTCACCACTTCTATCATCTTTTCTTTAACCTCTTTATTATTGTCGGCAGCTGCCATTATGGTTACTACACTATCTACAAGAATATTTGGAGTGCCGCATGCAAGGTCACGATTGCCATCCTTCATCTCGTCATAGTAATATGAAGCGGCATTGAGCACCTTTGCAGGCAGCGGAATGAGATTGCGATAGCCTTTTTTCTCCCTTAGTTGCATCAATAGAGTGATAATCTCAGAGTAAATGCCACCCTGAGACTGATAATACGACAATGTGCGTATCATATATTCGTCAATGCTCCTTTTCTTTGCCATAAATAAAGCGTTTGTGATACGAAATGCAAAATTACAAAATATTTCGGTTACTGCCAAAGGATTTTCCTCTTTTTTCCTACTTTTTTTGACTGCACCATCGACTGAGTCAATAACTGAAAAAAAACTTTTATTTGATAAAAATTATTTCTCTCTGACAATCAGCCAGATATGGCATAACTTGCAATATTGACTCAAATCGTACGAAAAAAAATGATTGAGCATTTGAGTCATCAATACCTTTGCAACGGATTCGAGAGAAAACCATCCCTCTCGACATATACAAAAAAATGAAAAGAAAATATTACTATCAATGTTTCATCACTACGCTCAAGCCAGAGAACCTCGAGTTGGTGGCAGAGCATCTGCGACACTGGCCATTCGTGAAAAAATATTGCTATCTCAACGAAAAGGCTATTGCGATTGTGACGAACTTAGGCAAGGCTACTGAATACAAAGGTAGCCTAAGTATGCTTGAAGTATCAAGAATGATTATCGGGCAATGCCTGAAGCAGTATGATGTGGAGATTAGCTGTTGGAGCAAAGTGGAACTGTCACACATCCGCTACAACCCCGACCTGTATTTGCGACCCGACCGCGACATCATCCCTATGTCACACTACATCAAGAACTTAAATTATTAACATTAATAAAATACTCAACTATGGAAAAAAAGATTTTTAATGCCACCAACTTGGTGTGCCAGTTTCAGTCAACATCGGAGAGGCTCGACAACAACGGCTGCCTCAACGGAGTAATCTCGCGCACAGACGACGGGTTCAGGTTTGAGGAGGCCGTGAAGGTGAAGAGCGTAAAGCGAAACCCTAAGCTTTATGACGGCAAGTATTGCTCACTCGTGCACCGGCAGGACGGCAAGTATCAGATTCACATGAAGACGATACAGGCCAATAAAAGCCTCGACCGCAGCATGTTGGCTTTCGACGTGTATTCGGAAATCCTAAATGCATTTAATGTAATTGACTAAAAAATCCACGAATATGAGTGAAGAAAAAGACATTTTCCAAGAGACTGAGGCAGAGCCTGCTGCCGTTGTCACGGAGGTGGACGAGGACGAAGACCTCGCGCCATTCAAAACAGCCGACTATGTGAAGCTGCCATTCAGGGAGACACTCTTTCCAAGTATATTCCGCGAGAACCTAATAACGGCTCCCATGAAACGCAAGGTGCCTATCATGCTCTCGCTATTCTCGCCCCTTGGGGCTATCGACTGCCGAATTAGAATGGCTTATCCCTACGACCGCAAGAGGCGCCATGCTTGTCATGTGCAGGTTGTGTTCGAGGCACCGCCCAGCACGGGTAAGGGATGTTTTGCTGATGTGGTTGAGCAGATTATCACTCCCACTCTTGAGGCTCTCGACGAAAAACAGAGACGACAAGAACAGGAATACCGCGAGAAAAAGAACGCCCGAACGCAAAACGAGAAGATTGGCGAGGCGCCGAAGACCACCATCCGATGCCTACCACCATCCACGTCTAAGACGGTCATCGTGAAGCGTGCCGACTACTACAAGCGCATCTTAGGCGACTATCTCACATTTTGGATGTGGGCTGAAGAGTTAGCACAGGTGAACGATGCTGGCAAGTCGGGATTCTCGAATCTCAGAACCGTCATGAGAGTGGCATACGACATCGGTTCGAAATTCGGACAAGATTTCGCCTCCGATAATTCGTATTCGGCAATTGCTGACGTACAGATTTGCTCGATGTTCTGCGGTACGCCACAGGATGTAGATGACGTGTTCAACAAGCGCGAGATTGTGGGAGGCGGATGCTCAAGAGCCATCATATGCACATTGGAGGACGAGACAGGTGCCAACCCTGCACATTTCGAGGATTTCACACCCGAGCAGGAAGCCAATATCAAGAGGATGCTCGAATTACTGATGAGACAGACTTACAGCGAGGACGGAGGACTGCGACCTGTAATCAACCTCGACATGTCGTGGCTTTTTGCCGACATCGACAAGTGGACCAACAAGATGTGCCGACAGGTGAAGGACATGAAGGACCGCGGAGTGAAGGGATTCCTGTCAATCGACTCTTTCCGCAAGCGCGCCTCTGTCAACGCCTTCAGATGCACCGGACTACTATACCACCTCTATCTGCTCGACAATGAGATGGCAGGCAGAGAGATTCACTCCGAGTTGGAGATTCGAAAGTTATGCCGAAAATTCTACAAGTTTATGGCCGACTTCTGTTTGAAATCCACCAACAACCGTTGGGGACAACAATATGAGGACTACTATATGAAGCGATTGGCAGGTGCAAAAATCGACAGCCGCAAGGCTCTCATAGACCAACTCACCACTACATTCACCCGAGCACAACTCGAAGAACTCATCACCAAAAACGAACTATCCACCGACGCAAGGTTCTTCCTCAGCCAATGGAACGCCAAAGGATGGATAAGGAAAACAGCAAAGAACGTATATGAGAAACTGAGAAGTTGAAAATTGAATATTGAAAATTGAAAGTTGAAAATTGGAAATTGAAACCATGATAAAGCAATATGACATCCAGAAAATCAGCGACCTGCCCATCGAGCAGGTGGCTGATGCCTTAGGCCTCAATGTGGCACGACACTGGGCACTATGTCCATATCACAACGACTCAAAACCGTCGCTACATTTTAATGAGGCAAAAAACAAGTTTAGATGCTATGTGTGTGACCACTACGGCGGTCCTATCGACCTGTGCATGCAGGTGGAAGGACTCAACTTCAGGGATGCCGTGAGATGGCTGGCACAAACGTTCGGGATATCCATAGACAACGGTACAGGACGACCAATGAGGGGAGTGAAAAGGCGACCGCTGATGCCAGTTGAAACGCATCAAAAGGTCAATGTTCCCGACATCTCAAAATTGACATATCTTGTGGAACATCCCATAATCACCGATGCGGCAAAAGCATTCCTCTTCAACGAGAGAAAACTCGACCCGAGGGTAATCAAGTGGTGTGGCATCAACAGCAATGACTCCCATCTAATCATTCCCTACTTCGGACTCGACGGCCGACTGCAGAGCATACAGTGGAGATACCTCGGACAATATGCAAAAAAGAAAATAGAGGGCGAACCGAGGTTCAGATTTCTAAAGGGAAGCCAATGCCACGTGTATAACCTACAGATATTACGTATGCTGAAACCCGGTGAACCGCTCTTCGTCACTGAGGGATGCAGTGACTGCTGGGCTATGATGTCGGCAGGACACAAGGCCATTGCCATACCATCGGCAACATTACTCAAACCAGACGACCTCAAACCGCTCAACGGACTCTCGCTACACATGTATCCCGACAACGATAAGCCTGGCGAACGATTGTTTCTAAAATTGCGAGAGGTGAGCGACCGTATAACACGTCACCAGTTGCCTGAAGGTTGCAAGGACTTTGCCGAATACTATGTTCAGAAATTGTTAAATTGTTAAATCGTTAATTTGTTAATTATGAATATTTATCTTTCACGCTACAGATATAAGAATGACACCATCGACGGAGTACTGAAAATCGATGGAGTCGTAGTGGCACACACTGCCGAAAACTCAAGACATGCCCTTAAGCAGGGAGAGTATCCAATCACATCTACCGAAACGTTCCGACGCTATGCCCTAATGGGCAACGGAGTTTATAATCTCCGTCGCCAATCGTTCATTGTGGGTAAATATCTAATTCCAGGTGTTGTCATCAAGAGTGCCCTCTATTACAATCGCCTATATGAACGGGTACGCAAGGCACTGAGGCGCAAGCAGAAAATAACGCTCTTCATCGTAGATGCTAAATAATCAGAAAATCTTGTCCCTATGAACCCAATAAGATTATCCGTGAAAGCCCTGGAAGGGCGACATAACCCAGCACAGGGTGTGAACCCTGTGTGTATGGCATCCCCCATCTCCCCCCTCCCCCCTCCACGCGCCGTTGGCGCGTGGAGGGGGGAGGGATGGAAAGAGGCACATTGAGATAGGGCTCTCGCCCTATCCTATGTTATGCCGCCCTTCCAGGGCTATACATGGCGCAGACAATCCCTATGTTATGCCAAGCACTTCCAGGGCTATACATGGCGCAGACAATCCCTATTTTATGCCGCCCTTCCATGGCTATACATATTAATACGTGAATTTTAGAATGTCATGCGAACCATGAAGCGGATGCCATCCTTGTGGGTGTTCTCGTAGTGATAGTTGAGACGACGGACATACTCTACATGGATGAGCTTGAAGATGTTGTGGATGCCGACGGAAAGCTCGTAATAGGGCTTCTTGCTGTCCATCACATGACAGCCCTCGGGGAACAACATGAGGATGTCGCTCTGAGCATTTTGCTCGAGGAACGGGTTGTTCTTGTCGGACAGGCCTCCCCACAGGCAACGGAATCCGATGTACTCGCGCCACTTGAGCTTCTTCAACAGAGGTATGCGGTTGAAAATCTTGCCGTTGAAATCCCACGAGATATAGAGCGAGGCAAAACGGTCGTTGAGGAACTCCATGTTGTCAATCAGCTCGAAGGTCTCGTCCTGGATGATATAGCTGAGGTTGGTCTCGGGCATGATGAGCAACGGATAGGGCACCTGGTTCCACTGGATACCGCCCTTGAGATAGCAGTCGATCTTTCCCCACGACTTCATCCAGAAGCGCTTGTAGATGCTCGCCTCGGTGAAGTTGTAACGGTAGTCGCCACCGAGGAATCCCTTGATGCCGACAGTGTGACCGAGGATGAACACGGGGGCGTCGAGATTAATCTTCAATCGGCGCTGCTTGGTGTTGATATATGTCTCGCCGGGGGCGAAGCGGAACTCGGCATGGAACTCGGAGGTGCGGAACTTATTGGAGTTTGGCTCTAACAAGACATTACCATCTGTGTATTTCTGCGAGTATTGGCTGAGCGGGGTAAAGTCCAAGCCGAGTGCTCCCTCATTCTCTTCTGCCTTGAATCCGAGGGTGGTCTTGAATCCCCAGTCTTCCTCGCGCTCATATTTTATTTCCTGGCGGTTGTAGAACATCATCTTGTTGACCTTGCTCCACTTGAACGAGGTGAAGACGTTGTCCTTGTCGGTCTTCATGAATTTGTCGGAGGGCGCCATAATGTCGTAGGTGGATGAGAGTGTGAGCGTGCGCTTGGGGAACTCGCGCGGCAGATACTCCTTCTTGTTGAAGGAATATGTAAGGTCGGCCTTGTAGTAGTTCTTCTCACTCTTCCATCCACGGGCGAAATATCCCGATGCAAACCAATGGGGATTGAGTTTGGCAGTGGTCTGGGCGGAGATACGAGTGCGTAGTCCGTCAACGGGATTGCTTGTGAGCATCGTGTTGATAGGCCCGATATCCACCTTACTGGGATTGCCCGTCTCGACAAAGTTCTCGATGAGAGCCTTGAGTCCGAAGATGATATACTTGAATCCCTTGATTTGCGAGAGATTATTGACGAAGGCATCCATCTTGCTCTCGCTCTTGGTGAGCGACACTTGTCGATACTTGTTCCAGAATGCCTCGTCGCGCATCATGGCATCGGCCTCCTTCACTTCCTTGGCCTTGCCCTTGAAGAGTTGTTTGGGCAGAGGGTCGAAGGCATAGTCGGTGAGGCGCGTAGTGCGTATCACTGCCGCCTCCTTAATAAACGAGGCGAGTTTGAGTTCGGCGAGCATGTCATCAACAGATAGCACCCATGTGCTGTCGGGCAGTTGGGTGAACTCCTGCACAATCTTCATGTTCTCCACGAAGTTGACATCGCTCTTCTTGGGGATGGTGAGTTCGCATCGCTTCACCTGATACGACGAGTCGGCAAGGATGTATATGTCTCCACGGAATCCGAAGTCCTGCTGGTTGTTGGGCAGGAAATGGAGGTGGATGCACTTGTCGCGCTCCACATAGAGGGTGTCCATGATATAGAATCGATAGAACGCCACGGCATCCTTTCCGATGGGCGAGGTGAAGGGATATTGCAAAAGGCGTATCTGGTCGTCGTAGATATTGACGTCGGAGAACACATCCTTGAGCACTGTGTTGAGGATGTCTCCCGTCTGGAAGAGGTCGTTGACTCCGGTGGAGTTCTGTCCCTTCACGATATTCTTCTCTGAATGGGGATGCTTGCGGTATATCTTCTGTGTGACAGTCTCATCCACCGAAATTGGCAGTATGAGTTTGCCGTTGTATTCGCATTTCTCCACCTGATCCTTGAGCCACGGTTTCTTTTTCATCTTGGGGTCCTCAAGTTTCTCGGGAGTGATATCATTGATAGCAAGGGTGAGTTTCTGGTATTTGTTATACTGATAATAGTCGCGATTGTCGAGGTCGGTGCGTTTTTTTGCCTCGACCACCTTTTTCATCAGTTCGACTGCAGGATTGTTTTTCCTGCTGTATCGTCTCCTTTTCGTTTTTACTACAACTTCCTTCAAGGCCTTGGTGTCGGGCTTGAGTTTGACGTTGAAATTCTGCTTGGTGGAAGATGTTATGGTGATTGACTTAGAGATATATCCCACGGCACTGAACGTGAGCACCCAACCTTCATGGCGGGCGATGGTGAACTGTCCGTTGATATTCGATGCCACGGCCACGTTGTGACCACGGTAAATGGCAGAGGCATACGGGATGGAGTCACCGGTGGCCTCATCGATGATATAGCCCCTGAGTTGTGCCTTCATCGGCAGAACCATAGTAAGGAGGAGCAATAATAATGTTATTCTGAAAACCTTCAAACCGATATTATTTATTATTTAACTTTAGCATGTACTCAACTTTTGAGGAGTCAAGGAGTTAAGGAGTTAAGGAGTTAAGCCATTAGTATTGAGCATTGGATATAAGCGCAACAACATTTGGCTTAACTCCTTAACTCCTTAACTCCTTAACTACCAAATATTTCCCTTACTTGAGAAAGTTGAATTAGTCAATTTCCTCGTCAGCCTCATAGCCGCCCATCTCGCGGATGGCGTTCTTCAGCATGGTGTATTGCTGATAGAGGTGGTTGACAGCTTCCTCGCCCTGGGTGTAGTCGTGCATAGGAGCCTTGAGGAAGAAGCTGAGGAAACGCTGAATGCCATATCGTCCGGCGCGTGCTGCGAGGTCGCTCAGCAAGCAGAGGTCGAGACAGAGAGGAGCGGCAAGGATAGAGTCGCGGCAGAGGAAGTTGATCTTGATCTGCATAGGATAGCCCATCCAACCGAAGATGTCGATATTGTCCCATCCCTCCTTGTTGTCGTTGCGTGGAGGATAGTAGTTGATGCGCACCTTGTGATAATACTGAGTGTCCTCGTCGTTGCCGTGTCCGTAGAGGTCGGGCTGTATCTCAGGCTTTAGGATAGTCTCGAGGGTAGAGAGCTTGCTCACCTCCTTGGTGTGGAAGTTTGCTGGCTCATCGAGAACGAGACCGTCGCGGTTGCCGAGGATATTGGTTGAGAACCATCCGTGGAGACCGAGGCAACGAGTGCCGATGATAGGAGCGAAACCGCTCTTGACGAGGGTCTGACCAGTCTTGAAGTCCTTACCAGCGATAGGCATCTTGGTCTGGTCGGCGAGCTCCCACATAGCGGGGATATCCACTGTGGTGTTGGGGGCGCCCATGATGAAAGGAGCACCCTCGGTGAGGGCTGCATAGGCATAGCACATAGAAGGAGCAACATGCTCGCGGTCGTCGGCCTTCATGGCAGCCTCAAGGTCGGCAAGATGATAGTGAACCTTCTCGCATACGGGTACGTAGATCTCGGTAGATGCTGCCCAGAGCACAACGATACGGGCGCAACCGTTCTTCTCCTTGAAGTCGCGGATGTCCTGACGAAGTGCCTCAACCATCTCCCAGCGAGTCTTGCAGTCCTTCACGTTGTCGCCATCAAGACGCTTTGCGTAGTTCTTGTCGAAGGCAGCCTTCATGGGTTTGATGGCCTCGAGCTCGTCCTTTACCGGATTGATATCCTTCTCCTTGAGCACCTCGGCATACATAGCAGCCTGATAGGCGTTCTGGGGATAAACATCCCAGCAACCGAAGACGATGTCGTCGAGTTTTGCCATTGGAACGATGTCTGCGTAAGGCAGATATTTCTTGTCATCACCACGACCAATACGGATTTTGTCATACTGAGTCATGGATCCTACGGGCTTTGCAAGTCCGCGGCGTGTCATAAGAACACCAGTCATGAATGTTGTGGCTACAGCTCCGCAACCAACAACCATGATACCTAATTTGCCGTCTGCCGGCTTAACATTAGTTTGCTTCATTACAATTAATTTATTTAATGTTTATAACAATATTTCTTTTTTATGGTATATACGTTTAAAAACAATCATGCTATGGCTCATATACGTCAAACCACGAGGTCATCACCCAGTTGGCCTTGGCACCATCAGGAATGACCGGCGTCCATCCCTCGCCCATAAACCAAAGGGTGTCGCAACCAATCTCATGGGCAGGAATGATGTCCTTGTCGTAACTGTCACCAATGACGAGCGCCTTAGAGGGGTCGCTTACTCCTATCGCCCTCAGGCCCATGCGCCATATCTCGGGATCGGGCTTGCGCACTCCCACTACAGCCGACTCAATCACCTGACTGAAACTATCGTCGAGCCCAAACTGACTGAGCACTGCATTTACATTTCCATAGAAATTGCTTACGAGGATGGTCTTGCCCTTCTTGACATAATCGCCAAAGAGTTCTCTCATCACCTCATTGGAAAGATTTGTGGATTCCTCGGTGGCCTCTATCAGTGTGTCGAGGATGTCGTCGAGCCACTCGTCGGGATTGAACCCTTCAATGCGCTCCTGTATATATTCGAGTTCGATGGTCAACTTCTTCCGAAGTGTCTCAGTGAAATCGTCATTGCCCTGGATTATCGGGTTCTTGGCCAGTGTGCGCTCGGCATGAACATAGGCATCGCGGAAGAGAGGTTCATCCACAGGCACTCCATTCTTCTGATAGGCATGCCATATACGCTTGCCCCAATGCATTCCGTCGGAATCAAGAGTGCCGCCATAGTCGAAGATGACAGCCTCATAATAACCGTTTTCTATTCGCTCGCGCAACAGGTCGATGTTGCCGTGATGCACAGCCTTGATCACCTTGATTGCCATATATTCGGCGGCCTCCTTATAGCAACGCGAATAACTTGGCCAGTCGTTGACATCTATATACACCCTCTCACCGTCGTCGCGAATGATGCAGTCGCCACCATAGAAGTCGAGATCAAGGGAATTAGCCACAGCATTGGCCTCATACATGAAATCGTATTCATCGAAGGGAGTATGCTTGGGCACTCCGTTATGCCCGTTGTTGGAGAACTTCATTTCTCCATCGTCATCGGGATAATAGAAACGGAAGAAAGGAGTGTCGCTTACTCCATAGAATTTGACAAGGTCGCCCTTGACATGAGCACAAACATAAGGCTTTACACCACGCTCACTCATTGCCGCCTTAGCAGCCTTGCACGCCTCCTCATCAGGTGCGAACACCACATCATCCTCACACTCAGAATAGCCGTAGGCTTTCTTCACCCAATAGCCGTCCTTACCCTTTGGCTCGGGCACATTAAAACCACAGGCAGCAAGATGAGCAGTTTGGAGTCCACGGTTCTGGCAGTATAGAAACACCGAGCGCACAGTGTTTATCACCGGCACTTTGGATGCATCCAATTCCACCAAAGCCTTATCGGAACGAGCCATAGAGATATATGCCTCAGCATCTTTCTGAAGACAGAAATCATCTTCATCCACGATTCTGATGTCAAACCCGCTTTGTCGTAGCAGGTCGCATAAACTATTCAATATACGGGCATCCTTATCCTCGGAGTTTGGCGAGAACCTCTTTGCCCTTTTTATAGCCACTATCATAGTATCAGTGCACTGCCTTGTTTTGTAGTTGGGCGCAAAGTTATATAATATTTCTCAAATAAAGAAATCTTTTAACCTATTTTATTTCTCCTTATTATAATAATAAAGTTTTATAGCACTTTTTGACTATTGCATGGGAAAAATTGAACATAAAGCAAACAAGTTGACGAGCTTGCAACCCGTCAACTTGTTAATTTGTTAACTTGTTAATTTGTTAACTTGAAAACAATCAATTATTACCATAGAATCTGTTTCCTGCCCTGAGCTGATGGCGCATGATGCTCAAGAGCTCCTGACTCTCCTGCAGAATATTGATATACACGAGGTCGATCTTCAGCGTACTGGTGTCACCACCCTTCTGCATGCGGTCGTAGTGGTGCTTGCGCACTGACGAGAGACGGTCCTTGAGCTCCTCTGCCTGTGCCAATACCTCGTCGTATTCGTCGAAACGACCAGTGCTGAGCATTGCGGAGGTACGCTTCATAAGGTCGGCTATCTTTTCGCGCACGGGGTCGAACTCCTTGACAAGATTGTCGGGCATAGGATTGAAGTTGTTATCCACATGCTCCTTGATTGGGTCGAGCATACGGCGCAGACAGTAGATATACTGCTGGTCGCTGTTGATACCGAGGTGATACCATGTGTTGCGCTCCAAGGCTACGTTCTGAGGCACACGACGAAGTGCGAGCAACTCCTTGCGGCGGTATTTCTTGAGTTCCACCTGCTCACCCTTGAGTTCCTTGAGCAACTTCGACATGGCGCGATGGTCCTCGGAGACAAGAGAATCAAGAATCTTGTTATATTTGCACAGGGCGAATTTGCAGACGAAGGTCTGGGTGCGTCTTACGTGCTTCATCAACAGGTCGAGCACAATCTCGGGATCCTTGGTGCGCATCATCAGACGGAACACATCGTCGTTCTTCTCGCCAGCCTTCTTGTTCTTATACATTATATTACTACGTATGAGCAGGAATACCACAAGTGCCATGAAGGCGAACATCGCAACAAATCCACCAATATACATAACGAGACATACGATGGCACATATACCGAAGGCCACACCGGCGGTGATAAACCATCCACCGATTACGGAGAGCACTCCAGTGACGCGGAACACTGCACTCTCACGGCTCCATGCACGGTCGGCAAGAGATGTACCCATTGCCACCATGAAGGTGACGTAGGTGGTTGAGAGCGGCAACTTATATGTGGTACCGATAACTATCAGCACTGATGCCAAAACGAGGTTGACGGCAGCACGAACAACGTCGAAGGCGGCACCGTCGGCAAGGATGGCATCCTCCTTACGGAAACGTGTGTCAATCCACTTGAAGAATCCACTGGGGATAACCTTTGTAACAAACTCGCCTGCATCCTGAGAGCCTCTCACGATACTGCGTGCGGCACGCGAGCTTCCGAACATCTCGTCGCCCTCGTCCTGACGGGAGAGATCGACACTGGTCTTAACCACATTCTGGGCTTTCTTGGAGGTAACCATAGCGAAAATCATTATCGCACCGGCTATCATAAGATAGAGTATCGGAGTCTTGGCCGAGGTCATGAGCGAGGTCATCATGAAGGTGTCGTCGTTGCCTGTGCCATTGGAGGTGAAATCAAGGAACGAGTCGAGACCAGCCATAGGAACACCGATGAAGTTGACAAGGTCATTGCCGGCAAAAGCCATGGCAAGGGCGAATGTACCCATCATCACAACCAACTTGAACACATTAACCTTGAGAAGGTGGATAATCTCCATCAATATGGTGGAAATGACGAAAGTAATGCCCATGAGCATGGGAGTATTGGTCTTGATCCATGATTTTGTGACGTCCTCGATAAACGGAGACTTAGACAGACCTTTTATAAATATAAAGTAGGCCAGGATTGTGAAAGCTATACCACCGAAGATGGCAATAGTATATTTGAGATGGCGGTTGTAGCTAAATGTGAACACCACTCGCGCAATCCACTGCACTATCACTCCGAAGAAGAAGGCAATAGCCACACTGACAAAGATGGCAATGATGACACTCAGGGCCTTGTCGGAATTGAGCAACTGGTCGAAAGTGAGACTTCCGTCGGCATTCATTTTCAAGAGGGCAAGGATGAATGTACCTCCAAGGAGCTCAAACACGAGCGACACGGTGGTGGATGTAGGCAAACCAAGCGTGTTGAACATGTCGAGCACAATCACGTCGGTGACCATCACAGCGAGGAAGATTGTCATCACCTCATGAAATGAATAATTCTCGGGCTGCATGATGCCGTGACGCGCCACATCCATCATTCCTGCACTCATCATGGCACCAATGACCACTCCAAAGGAGGCTACGAACATAACTGTCTTGAACTTCGCCACCTTAGCTCCAATGGCGGAATTGAGGAAGTTGACGGCATCGTTGCTCACTCCCACAAAAAGGTCGAACACTGCCAATACGAGCAGGAAGACCACAATCAGTAAATAAAACGTTTCCATAAAAACCTAATCTTGCATTTATTGTTTTGCGCTGCAAAATTAGGCAATGTATATTACAACTCCGTAAAATACATGTTTCAATTCTGTTACATTTACAAAACGGCAGGAATTTCCACCCAAAAAGTGGAGCCTTCGCCCACTCTCGAGCGCACTCCGACGGTTCCGCCGAGACTAAAAGCATAAGAACGGCACACGGAAAGTCCGAGTCCTGCTCCCTGCACAAACTCATCCAGTTTGAAGAAACGGTCGAAGATTCTGTCGTGCGCCTCTTCGGGGATTCCCTTTCCTGTATCCGACACACTGATGCGCACATGTCCGTTTTCCAATTGCTCGAATGTGATGGCTATGGAACCTCTGTCAGTAAACTTGAGTGCATTGGACATAAAGTTCTCGATTATCTCGCGCAATCTACTATAATCGGAATGTATCTTAAACTTCTCCTTGCTGACATCACAATTAATGGAGACATTCGGGTTGAGATTCTTTTTGCAGAATTTCTCCACCACCTCATGCAGCATTGGCATGACATCAAAATCGGATATATTCATCTTCGTCTTGTCGTCAGATGCCTCTGCCTTTGAGATGGTCATCATATCCTCAAAGATATTGAGCAGCTTCTGGTTATTCTCCTTGATGATGGAGATTAGTCCGTCGCGCTCGTTGGGGTCGGTGACAGTGGGCAGTATGTCAGAGAATCCCACGATAGCATTCAGCGGTGTGCGCACCTCATGACTGATATTATCGATGAACGATGTCTTCAGTCGGTCGCTTTCCTCGGCCTTGTTACGCGCGTCAACAAGGTCTTGTTCCATACGCTTCACATCATCTATACAACTGGTTGCACCCACTATTACAAGAGGTACTCCCGTGGTGTCGCTCTCGGCAATCGTGGCATAGCTGTCGGCCCAATATTCACTGTCAACATGTGGTGTCTTGACTCGATACTGCTCATGGTATTCAGTCTTCACGCCCTTGCAAAGATCTATCAGTCCTGCCCTCACCCTGTCAACATCACTCGAATTGACAGATTGCATAATTACCTCAAACGGGCATCCCGGCGGTGGAGTCAACACGTCGGCACGGGCACGGAAGTCACTGTCGTAGGTGATTGTCATGGTGGGCACATCCAGTCGCCATGTCGCCAATTTCATTGCCTTCAACACCAACTCGTGCTCCACTCCATGCTTGTGGAGCGAGCCGAGATGTACCATTTCCTCTTCGGTTCTCTTGCGGTCGCGCCACTGATAGAAGAGTGCACCCACAAGAAAAAACAACAACATTACAGCCCCGATGAACGCAATCAACGTGGTGTCGCTCTGAATGCCTATATATGTAAAGTTATTATATAATAACATGCTATAAGTGATTAATTTGGTAATTTCAAGGGGCAAAAATACAAAATATTTTTGTAATAGTGGAAAAAAACGGAATTTTTTTTTGGATTTTCTATGAAATTGAGTAACTTTGTACCCAAATATTGAGATTTTCAACTGAAATGGAGGTATATTGAATTGGGAATTTAATGATTTAATAAACATAAATGGAAAAAGAATTTGAATTGATCGCCAAAACATTCATGGGACTGGAACCTGTATTGGCGAAGGAATTGACACAATTGGGCGCCAATGACGTGCAGATTGGACGACGCATGGTGTCATTTACGGGAAACAAGGAGTTGATGTATCGCGCCAACTTCCAACTGCACACTGCAATCAGGATATTAAAACCCATCACTCACTTCAAGGCCAAGTCGGCCGATGATGTGTATGAGGAGATTAAAAAGGTGGATTGGACGGAGTACCTCGACAACAACAAGACATTCGCTGTGGATGCCGTGGTTTTCTCCGACGAATTCCGACACTCTAAGTTTGTTGCCTACAAGGTTAAGGATGCCATCGTTGACCAATTCCGCGAAAAGACAGGCCAACGCCCGAATATCAGTGTAGCCAACCCCGACATACGCCTAAACATACATGTGGCTGAAGACAAATGCACTCTTTCGCTCGACTCCAGCGGAGAGAGCCTGCATCGCCGTGGCTATCGACAGGAAAGCGTGGAGGCACCACTCAACGAGGTTCTTGCAGCCGGAATGATACTCATGACCGGATGGCAGGGCGAAACCGACTTCATCGACCCAATGTGCGGTTCGGGCACTCTGCTCATCGAGGCGGCACTCATCGCACGCAACATGGCTCCAGGACTGTTCCGCAAGGAATTTGCATTTGAAAAATGGCCCGACTTCGACAAGGACCTCTTCGACGAGATATACAACGACGACTCTCAGGAACGAGAGTTCAACCACCATATCTATGGTTATGACATCGACATGAAGGCGGTAAATACTGCCAACATGAACGTGAAGGCGGCAGGACTGAGCAAAGACATCACTGTGGCTCAAGCCGACTTCAAGGACTTCACTCAGCCGAAAGAGAAGAGTATCATCGTCACCAATCCTCCCTATGGCGAGCGTATCTCAACACCCGACCTTCTGGGCACATACAAGATGATAGGGGAAAGGCTCAAGCACCAGTTCCTCAACAACGACGCATGGATACTGAGCTATCGAGAGGAATGTTTTGAACAGATAGGACTGAAACCATCGCTCAAGACACCTCTTTATAATGGTTCGCTAGAATGTGAATTCCGCAAGTATCAGATATTCGACGGAAAATTGCGCGACTTCCGCTCTGAAGGCGGTATCGTGAAAACTGACGAAGAGAAAAAACTCATGCGCGAAAAGCACAGATTCAAGAAAGAACGCGAGTTTAAAAAGAGACTCTCTGAGACGGAGGAAAATGAAGAGGGCGACATACGCTCATTCAAGTTCCATCGACACGATGTGCTCAACAGCGAGGACAAGCGCCCGCGCCGACGTAACAACGACGATGACAAAGAACGTGGAAGAAAGTCTTTCGACCGCAAAGGTGGATTTGACCGTAAAGGCAAGGGTGGATTCGACCGCAAAGGTGGATTCGACCGCAAAGGCAAAAGACAGAATAAAGATTTCGATTCTTATGACGACTAAAAAATTATTTGCGGCAATAGTCATATTTTCCAGTATTATGGCATCTACCAGCATCACGGCACAGGAGCTAAAGCAGTTTACCCTCGAGGAACTCAACTTTGGCGGTGTAAACTATCGGAAGTTCATCCCCGAGCGGCTTTACACAACATGGTGGGGCGACCAACTGATGTATCTCGACGTGGTGGAAACGGGTGAGATCAATATGAAGACAGGAGTCAAAAAACCTCTCTTCACACTCGATGACATCAACGACAATATAAGAGACATCAACGGCAAACTCGACGAAAAAGACAAGGTGAGGACACTGCAAAGGGTGGCGTTCCCCTACCCCGGCAAGACTCTTGCCCTTGTGGAAAGCAAGAGTGTAAGGATGTTGTATGACTGGAGCAAATGCGAGGTGATCTGGAAACAGGCTTGCGAGGGTGAGACCGAGACCCATTGGAACAAGACATCACGCATATCTGCCTACGTAAAGGACAACCAACTGTGGATAACGGATGCTGAGGGAAAGAGTAAGCAACTCACCACCGACGGTACACGAGAGATTGTGTATGGACAGTCGGTTCACCGCAATGAATTCGGTATTGAAGAGGGTATCTTCTGGGCTCCCGACGGAAATAGGTTTGCATTCTATCGTATGGACCAGACCATGGTAACGGATTATCCCCAGGTGAACACCTTTGAGCGAGTGGCTACATACGAACCCGACAAATACCCTATGCTCGGAATGACAAGCCATAAGGTGACTGTGGGTATCTACGACTGCACAACCGGTAAGATACAATATCTCAACGCCGGCGACCCTACCGACCGCTATTTCACCAACATAGCATGGAGTCCTGACAGTAAGACGGTTTATATGTTTGAACTCAACCGACTGCAAAACGACTGCCAACTCGTGAGCTATGACGCCACAACAGGCAACAAACTAAAGGAGCTCTATCGCGAGAAAAGCGACAAATATGTGGAACCCATACATCCTATTGTATTCTTGCCATGGGACAATCAGCAGTTTGTCATGCAGAGTCAGAAAGACGGATACAACCACCTTTATATATATAATATAGGTACGGGAAAGATTCGACAACTGACCACTGGCAATTTCGTGGTAGAGGACTTTTGTGGATTCAACACCAAGAACAGGTCGGTAATCATTGTATCAAATGAAGCCAACCCCATACAGCGCAACATCTATGCCATTGACGTGAAGACTGGGAAGCGAAAGGCTCTCGACAACGGTCGAGGCAGCCATTATGCCATGCCCAGCAAGAGCGGTCAGTGGGTTGTGGATATGTATAGCGAACCGGACGTGCCTCGCAACTACGACCTTGTTGCCACATCCAACGGCAAGTCTTTGCGACTGCTTACATCCAAAGACCCATGGGAGGGCTATCAGCAACCCATCTTCGAAAGCGGAAGCATTAAGGCTGCCGACGGTACAACCGACTTGTACTGGCGAATGGTGAAACCCGCCAACTTTGATGCCACGAAGAAATATCCCACTGTGGTATATGTGTATGGAGGACCTCATGCCCACAATGTGGAGGCAGCATGGCATTGGTATAGCCGTTCGTGGGAGACTTACATGGCCCAGAAGGGATATATCGTGTTTATCCTCGACAACCGTGGCAGCGAAAACCGCGGACTGGAGTTTGAACAGGCCACATGGCACAAGCTCGGTAAGGTGGAGATGCTCGACCAGATGAAGGGTGTGGATTATCTAAAGTCGTTGCCCTATGTTGATGCCAACCGACTTGGTGTACACGGATGGAGCTATGGCGGATTTATGACTATCTCGCTCATGACCAACTATCCCGACGTGTTCAAGGTGGGAGTGGCCGGAGGTCCTGTCATCGACTGGAAATGGTATGAGGTGATGTACGGGGAGAGATATATGGGCACTCCCGACACCAACAAGGAGGGCATTGAGGCTTGTTCGCTCATCCCTATGGCCAAGAACCTCAAGGGTAAACTGCAGATTATCATTGGTATGAACGACCCTACGGTTGTTCCCCAGCAGGCCCTGTCGTTCATCGACGCATGTACCGAGGCTGGCACACAGCCCGACTTCTTCGTATATCCTGGCGAGGGACACAACATGATGGGACACAAGAGTGTTCATCTGCATGAACGTATAACTCAATACTTTGAAAACTTTTTAAAGAATTGAAATATTGAAAAATTGAAAAATTGAAAAACCTTCCGCATGGCAAAATCCCCCTCTGGGGGGACTTAGGGGGGCTTATATTAGAAATTATGAAAATATTATTATTAGGAAGTGGCGGCCGCGAGCACGCCTTAGCATGGAAAATCTCACAGAGCGAGAAGGTAGAAAAACTGTTTATCGCCCCTGGCAATGCCGGTACGACAAATTGCGGTGAGAATGTGGCAATCGGAGTTAACGACTTCGAGAAAATCAAGGAGTTTGTGGTGGCAAATGCCATCGATATGGTTGTAGTAGGTCCTGAAGACCCACTCGTAAAGGGTGTTTACGACGACCTGAAAGCCGACGAGCGCACTAAGAATGTGCCAGTCATCGGTCCGTCGAAGGCCGGTGCTGTGCTCGAAGGCTCAAAGGATTTCGCAAAGGCGTTTATGCAGCGTCATAATATCCCCACGGCAAAATATCAGACATTCGATGGCACAACACTTGAGGAGGGTCTGAAATTCCTGGAGACGCTCAAGGCTCCCTACGTATTGAAGGCCGACGGTCTTTGTGCCGGTAAGGGTGTTCTCATCCTTCCCACCCTCGACGAGGCTAAAAAGGAACTCAAGGAAATGCTTGGAGGTATGTTTGGCAATGCCTCTGCCCGTGTGGTCATCGAGGAATATCTTAGCGGCATCGAGTGCTCGGTATTCGTCCTCACCGACGGTACCCACTATAAGATTCTGCCCGAGGCAAAAGACTATAAGCGCATCGGTGAGGGCGACACTGGATTGAACACTGGTGGTATGGGCAGTGTCACTCCCGTTCCATTCGCCACCAAGGAATGGATGCAGAAGGTGGAGGACCGTATCATACGTCCCACTGTGGATGGTCTGGCCTCTGAAGGTATCGACTATAAGGGTTTCATCTTCTTCGGACTTATCAATGTAGATGGCGAACCGATGGTCATAGAGTATAACTGCCGCATGGGAGACCCTGAGACCGAGAGTGTTATGCTCCGTCTCAAGAGTGATATTGTAGATCTCTTCGAGGGAGTTGCCAATGGCGACCTCGACAAGCGCTCTATCGAGTTCGACGAGCGTGCCGTGGTATGCGTGATGCTCGTAAGTGGTGGATATCCCCAAGAATACAAGAAAGGCTATCCTATCACAGGAATCGAGAATGTCGAAGGCAGTATCGTCTTCCATGCCGGCACAACGACGAAGGATGGTGAGGTAGTGACCAATGGCGGCCGTGTGATTGCTGTGAGCTCCTATGGCAAGGACAAGGCAGAGGCTCTGAAGAAGAGTTTCGAGGAGGCACAGAAGATCAACTTCACCGACAAGTATTTCCGTCGCGACATAGGACAAGACATTTGAATTAAGAATTAAGGACAAAGAATGTTATTACAGAACAGGATATCAAGAAGCAGGCTGTTGTTGCCGTCAATGGGATTGTATGCCATTGCCGTATGGCTATTGTGTGGATTGGTTACAGATCACCTTTGGCTTCAATTTGCCTGTTTCGTGATATCCTCATATCTGATGGTTGAGCTCAACAACAGCAATGCCCTGATACGAATATACAGTAGAATGGTGTCGTGCTCATTCATCATGATGGTGTGCATGTCCACATTCCTGTTGCAGTCATCCAAGGGTATGATGTTGTCGATATGCGTGGTGATGTCGTTCGTCATGGCATTCCTATCCTATCAGGACAAATACTCAATGGGGCGCATTTTCTATTCGTTCATGTCGATAGGCATAGGGTCAATGATTGATGTCAGTGTGCTGTTCTTTGTACCAGTGATGTGGTTGGCGATGTTCTTCCACTTACAGTCGATGACTCTGCGCACATTCATCTCTTCGCTATTTGGATTGGTATGTCCCTACTGGTTTGTGGCGGTTTATCTCATCTACACCAACGACATAACATTGGCAGTGGAACACTTTTCACAGTTGGCAGTATTCGGCAAGGTTGCCAATTTCTCCCAAGTGCCTGTATCGGCATTGGTTTCCATATGTTATATCACAATCCTGTCGGTAGTGGGTATCATTCACTACCTTCGCAACCGTGTGTTCGACAAGACTCGCACAAGAATGTTCTACAACACGTTTATCTTGTTTGATATATTCACCATCGCGTTTATCATTCTCCAACCACAACACTACGCTACAATGCTCATCATCCTGATAGTGACCACATCACCTCTGATAGCTCATTTCATTGCCCTCACCCATACTTGGATAACCAATTTGGCGTTCAAGGTGATTGTGGCAACAGCATTGTCACTGACCATCATAAACATACTTCAACTAATATAGACAGAATAAAGAATGGATTCCATAATAGCATTTCTTATGGACTGGGGCTATATGGGAATGGCATTGTCAGCCTTCCTTGCCGCCAGCATACTTCCCTTCAGCAGCGAAGCCGTAATGGTGGGTCTGCTTGCTGCCGGACTCGACATGTGGGCGTTGGTGGCATGGGGGACGGTGGGCAATGTGCTCGGCAGCCTGTTCAACTATGGTATCGGACGGTTGGGCAAGATGGAATGGATAGAAAAATACCTTCACACCAAACCGGAAGACCTCGACCGTGCACGACGATTCATGGGGGGACGTGGAGCATGGATGGGACTATTCTCATGTATTCCCGTCATTGGCGATGTCATCACCATTGTGCTTGGACTGATGCGTGCCAATCTCACCATCTTCATCGTAAGTGTGACAATCAGCAAACTCGCAAGATATGTAGTGCTGATGGTCACTGCCGGAACTCTTTTCTCATGCTCGTCGGCCAAGAACGACAATGCAAACAAGATTACGGTAAGCATCGAACCGCTGCGCTATCTCACCGAACAGATTGTAGGCGACCGTTTTGAGGTGGTGACAATGGTGCCCAAAGGCAGCAGTCCCGAGACCTACGAACCAACGGCACGACAAATGGCCGACCTCTCGGAGAGTATATTATATATAAAGGTGGGAGAACTGGGATTCGAGCGAACATGGATGCCTCGGCTCACATCCAATGCCCCACATATCACAGTGGTCAACTCATCGGAAGGAATAACATCTCATATCGGCGACGACCCTCATTCGTGGATGTCGGCACGAAATGCCATTATCATGGCTCACAATATATATGAAGCCGTGAAGCGTATTGATGTAAAAGACTCGGTTTTCTTTCGTCAGCACCTCGACAGCCTGTGCAGTGTCATACATGCCACCGACAAGTATATTAGGCAGACAACCGCACAAGCTCAATGTAAGTCATTCATCATCTATCATCCAGCCCTCACCTACTTCGCCTCCGACTACGGTTTGGAGCAGTTGGCATTGGAGGAGCATGGCAGGGAACCGTCGGCAGCCGAACTTGAGCAAATCATCTCCACAGCCCGCGCCAAGGGGGTGAAGACGATGTTCGTGCAACGGGAGTTTGCCAACCGCAATGTGGATATCATCACCAATGCCATCGGAGCACGAAAGGTGGAGATTAATCCTCTCGGATACGACTGGAACAAGGAGATGAGACGAATAGCGGCGGAAATTAGGAATTAGAATTTGAGATATTGGGAGTAATATTACGAGACATAAACGCCGGATATAACGGCAGATTGCAACTGCGCGATGTCAATCTCGACATTGCCGACAGGGATTTTGTAGGTATTGTCGGTCCGAATGGTGGCGGCAAGACCACATTGCTTCGTGTCATTCTCGGACTGCTCAAGCCCTCTTCGGGCACCATTGAGTTTCAGCGCAACGGCCATCAGGTAGATTCATTGTCTGTTGGCTATCTGCCACAGACAAGAGATCTCGACACCGACTTCCCCATGTCGGTGGCCGATGTGGTGGCTTCGGGCATGAACTCTCCCCGTCGCCTCTTTGGCGGCTACACTAAGGAACAACGCGCCAGAGCCCACGAGATAATGCAAACAATAGGTATCGCCTCTATGGCACATCGCCCTGTCAAAACACTTAGCGGAGGCGAGTTCCAACGTGTGCTCTTTGCCCGAGCCATGGTGTCGCGCCCGGAACTGCTTATTCTCGACGAACCCAATAATTTCGTTGACGATAATTTCGAGTCGTTCATGTATTCCACCATCCGCAAACTCAATAACGAGGCAGCTATTGTGATGGTCAGCCACGACCGCCAATTTGTTGAGTCATACGCCAAAAAGATCATAGAAGTAAACGAAAGAATAAAGATTTTGCGTTAAAAAGACTGAAATCAACATTATATCAATGTTATTTTTGTAACTTTGCGCCCAAATTATAATAGTAACATATTAATAAAGAAGATGAAACAATTCAGAATTGTAGATAACACACTCGGTTGGCTCTCATTCCTGATAGCCGCCTTCGTGTATTGCTCTACCATCGAACCGACAGCCAGTTTCTGGGACTGTCCGGAGTTTATCTCAACAGGTTATAAACTTGAAATCGGTCACCCGCCCGGTGCACCGTTCTTCATGCTTACCGCCAACCTGTTCTCCCAGTTTGTTAGCGACCCTTCCGATGTGGCCCGTATAGTCAACACCATGAGTGCCTTGCTCTCGGCAGCCACGATTATGTTCCTGTTCTGGAGCATCACTCATCTTGTGCGTCGTCTGCTGTTGAACAACGACAGTGAGATGACACTTGGCAAGATGATAAGCATCGAGGCTTCCGGACTTGTAGGTGCCCTGATCTACACCTTCAGCGACACCTTCTGGTTTAGTGCCGTCGAGGGTGAGGTGTATGCCTATTCATCAGCATTCACAGCAGTGGTGTTCTGGTTGATACTCAAATGGGAGGAGCATGCCGACGAGCCACATAGCGACCGTTGGCTTGTGCTCATCATGTATATGACAGGACTTTCCATCGGTGTCCACTTGCTCAATCTGCTTTGCTTGCCTGCCATCGTACTTGTGTATTACTATCGCAAGTATCCCAATCTCCAGGGCAATGCCGACCTCAAGGGCTCGCTCATAGCCCTGGGCATCTCGGCTGTTATCTTGGCGGCAGTGCTCTATGGAGTTGTTCCGGGCATCGTCCGCGTGGGCGGTTGGTTTGAGTTGTTCTTTGTCAACACACTTGGCTGCCCGTTCAACACTGGCGAGATTATCTACATCGTCCTCCTTGTCGCCACTATCATCTGGGCTATATGGGAGACATACAACGACCGCAGTGAGAAGCGCGAGAATATCGCCTTTCTTGCATCCATAGCCATGCTCGGCATCCCGTTCTACGGATTCGGATGGAGTTCGGTGGTCATCGGCATCATCGTCCTCGCCATCCTGTGGTTTGTTGTCAACTACAAGCGCAAGGGTATTGCCCTTGTCAGCTCACGCATAAAGAACACCTCACTCCTGTGCATGCTCATGCTGATGATTGGATATTCAAGCTATGCGCTCATCGTTATCCGCTCGTCGGCCAATCCTCCGATGGACCAAAACTCTCCCGAGGACATCTTCACTCTGGGCGAATATCTCAGTCGCGAGCAGTATGGCTCTCGCCCCTTGCTCTATGGTCAGGCATATACCTCACAGGTGGAACTGCAGAAGGATGGTGACATCTGCCGCCCCGCATCCACTAAGGGTGCCCCTGTATATCAGCGCAAGGACAAGGCCTCTGCCGATGAGAAGGACTCCTACTTTGAAGTGCGCACCAAGGACGAATACAAATATGCCCAGAACATGCTGTTCCCGCGTATGTACAGTTCTGCCCATGCCAATGCCTACGAGAGTTGGATGGGTGGCGTAGATGGCAAAGAGGTGCCCTACGACCGCTGTGGCGAGATGATTACCGTGAAGGTGCCCACACAGTTGGAGAACATCCGCTTCTTCCTCTCATATCAGTGCAACTTCATGTACTGGCGTTACTTCATGTGGAACTTTGCCGGTCGTCAGAACGACTTGCAGGGCAATGGCGAATTGGAGCACGGCAACTGGATAACCGGCTTCGACTGGTTTGACAACTGGCGCCTCGGCGACCAAAGCAAGTTGCCCGACGAACTGAAGAACAACAAGGGACACAACGTCTTCTATTGCCTACCACTGCTCTTGGGTCTCATCGGCCTCTTCTGGCAGTCATTGGGCAAGGGTCAGAAAGGCATCCGCCAATTCTGGGTAGTGTTGTTCCTCTTCTTCATGACTGGTCTTGCCATCGTGCTCTACCTCAACCAGACACCGATGCAGCCACGCGAGCGCGACTATGCCTATGCCGGTTCGTTCTATGCCTTTGCAATATGGTGTGGTATGGGCGTTGCAGCCATCATCGAGGCACTCACACGTCGTCTCAAAGGACACGAAACCATTGTTGCATCCATCATCGGTATAGCCTGTCTGCTCGTTCCTCTACAGATGGCTTCTCAGACATGGGACGACCACGACCGCAGCGGACGCTACACATGTCGCGACTTCGGACGCAACTATCTCATGTCGCTCGAAGAGAAAGGCAACCCCATCATCTTCACCAACGGCGACAACGACACCTTCCCACTTTGGTATAACCAGGATGTGGAGGGCGAGCGCACCGACGCACGCGTATGCAACCTCAGCTATCTGCAGACCGACTGGTATATCGACCAGATGAAGCGTCCTGCCTACGATTCTCCAGCACTGCCCATCAACTGGAGCCGACTCGAATACTGTGCCGGCACCAATGAGTATGTGACTGTTGAACCGGCTCTCAAGGAAAGCGTACAGGCACTTTATGACACCTATCCCGAAGAGGCAGCCAAGATGTTTGGCGACAATCCATACGAACTCAAGAACGTGCTCAAATATTGGGTGCGCAATGATGTCAGCAAGGAACAGAAGGAAGTGATGAAACTCCTTCTCGGCGACACTGACACTCATGTCATTCCCACCGACACCGTATATGTCACCATCGACAAGGAGGCAGTCAAGAAGAGCGGTATGCTCATGGCAGCCGACTCCATACCCGACCGTATGGTCATCTCGCTTAAGGGCAAGCGCGCACTCTATAAGGGCGACCTGATGATGCTCGAACTTATCGCTAACTGCAACTGGACCCGTCCCATCTATGTGGCTCTCACCGTGGGCGAGGACAACTATATGAACCTTGGCGACAACTTCGTTCAGGAGGGACTTGTCAACCGCATCACTCCGTTCACCACCAATGCTCCCGGAGCAAAGAACTTCGACAGCAAGCGCACCTACGACAGAATGATGAACAAGTTCCGCTTCGGAGGTCTTGACACACCGGGTATCTATCTCGACGAGACAGTGATGCGAATGTGCTGGACTCATCGTCGTGCCTTTGTCAACCTTGCGATGAACCTCGTCAACGAGGGTGAGGACAAGAAGGCTGCCAATGTTCTCGCATATCTCGACAAGAACATCCCCGAGTATAACGTACCCCTCAACTATCAGTCGGGCTCTCTCGACGAGGCACGCGTATATGCTCATCTGGGACAGAAGCAGAAGGCAATGGACATGTTCAAGAAACTGTTCAACAACTCCTATCAGTATGCCGCATGGTATTGCAGCCTTGAAGACTTCCGCTTCGTCAGTGCCCAACGCGATGCACTTCTTCATTTCTACATAATGAACCAGATACTCGTCGAGGCAAACGACATCAACGAGAAATGGGCCAAGACCCAGCAAGTGCGTATGAATGGCCTGCTTCAGCTCTACCGCTCAAAAGGCGGAAGCTTTGGGGATGAGGAAGATTGAAGGTTGAAAGTTGAAGGTTGAAAGTTGAAAGTTGAAGATTGAAGGTTGAAGGTTGAAAGTTGAAGATTAGGGATGATTATCGAGCAACCGGCTATATTTCTGAGATGGCTATATCCCAGGGCAACTTGGAGAATGGACCGTCATGAGAAGGCAGTGTATCTTACCTTCGACGACGGTCCAATCCCCGAGGCTACACCTTTTATCCTTGAGGTTCTTGCCAAATACGACATCAAGGCCACCTTCTTTATGGTGGGCGACAATGTGCGCAAGTATCCCGAGGTATTCCGCCAGGTGGTAGAGGCTGGTCATCGCATAGGCAACCACACCTTCAATCACATTGGCGGATTCAAGCACACGATATCATCTTATAGCAACAATGCCGAGAAGGCCAACGAGTATTTGCACACCAATCTTTTCCGACCACCCCATGGTTGGATGCGCTGGGACCAATACGCCTGGCTCGGTCGCAAATACCGCATAGTGATGTGGGACCTTGTCACTCGCGACTATTCCAAGTGGATGACCGCTGAGGGTGTTGTCAACAATGTGAAGCGTTATGCCCGCAATGGTTCGATTATCACCTTCCACGATTCACTGAAGAGCATCGACAAGTTGCGCACGGCATTGCCGGAGTCCATCGAATGGTTGAAATCACAAGGATATGAATTCAAGGTATTTGACTGAAAAGATAAAAGCCGAGGCAAAGAGTCTCGGCTTTTTCGCCTGTGGTATAGCCAAGGCCGAAGCCGTTGACAATATTACTGCCGACAACTACCGCCGTTGGATAGCCGAGGGTCATCATGCCTCCATGCATTATCTTGCCGACAATATCGACAAGCGCCTCGACCCGCGTCTTCTTATGGATGGCGTGAAGAGCATCATCTGCGTGGCTCTCTCTTACGCCCCAAGCGTAAAAATTCCCTCCGACCAATATCAGATAGCCTATTATGCTTATGGCAAGGACTATCACGATGTGATGAAGCAGAAGCTCCATACCCTTGCTGCCGCCTGTGGCATAACCACCTATCGTGCCTTCTGCGACACAGCCCCTGTGCTTGAGCGCTATTGGGCAGAGCGTGCCGGATTAGGTTGGATAGGTCGCAACCACCAGCTCATCATACCCCATGCAGGCAGTATGTTCTTCCTTGGCGAACTCTTCGTTCAGGAAGAACTTGAATACGACACTCCCGTTCGCAACCGTTGCGGTCGTTGCCATGCCTGCCTCGATGCCTGTCCCACCTCATCAATAATCAGCAATCAGTCATCAATAACCAGCAATCAGTCATCATTCATCAGTTCCCGTTGTCTCAGCTACCTCACAATAGAGCATCGCGGTCCAATTCCTCATTCCTCATTCCTCATTCCTAATTCCTCATTCCTAATTCCTAATTCCATCTACGGTTGCGACATCTGCCAACTCGCCTGTCCCTGGAATCGCTTTGCCGTTCCCACCACCGAACCATCCTTCCGTCCTTCGGAAGCCCTTTTGACAATGACAAAAGAAAAATGGCACAACCTCACCGAAGAGCAGTATCGCATACTCTTCAAAGGCAGTGCCGTAAAACGTGCTAAATATGCAGGCCTAATGCGCAACATCGGTGCGATAGCCCATAATTCTTAATTTTTTATTCTTAATTTAAATAGTTATGTTGTTTTTCAATAAGAAAAAAATATCAAACACTGACGTATTTTCAGGTTACACCGACTGGCATAGCCATCTTCTCCCTGGAGTCGATGATGGAATCAAGACCTTCGACGACTCGCTCGCAATACTCTCTCGCTATGAGTCGTTGGGAGTGAAGCGAGTATGGCTCACTCCCCATATCATGGAGGACATCCCCAACACCACAGAATCACTTCGTCAGCGTTTCGAAGAGTTGAAGTCAAGATATTCTGGCAACATCCAATTGTCACTTGCTGCCGAGAACATGCTCGACAACATCTTCGAGGAACGCCTTGAGCAGAAAGACCTCCTGCCCATTGGCGACAATGCCGACCAACTGCTTGTAGAGACAAGCTATTACAACGCCCCCGTGAATTTCTGGGATCTCCTCGAACGCATCCAGCACAAGGGTTATCACGTACTCCTTGCCCATCCCGAGCGTTATCGTTATATGGACCACAGCGACTACGAGCGTCTCCGCGATATGCGCGTCCGTCTGCAGCTCAATATCCCCTCTCTCATTGGATTCTATGGCCAAGAGGCAAAGAAAAAGGCGGAATGGCTTATCAATCGTGGCTATTACGATGCCACAGGATATGATATCCATTCCGCCCGAGCCCTCGAGTTCATTCTCAAGGGAGAAATAAGCAAGAAGTCACTCAAGCAACTCCAATCTATTATCAGTCATCAATAATCAATCAACAATCATCAATAATCAATAATCATTCATCGTTTCTCATCCCACCCAAACGGATGCGGACTGAGCGGTAACTTTGCCAATGGATGATAGTCGCCCAGCAACCCTATAGGAGTGGCATGTCGGATGTCGCTCACTATTTCGATGCATGGTTTCGACTCACTGATGCGGAATCCCTCGCCTGCCAGGATCTTCTGATAGCTTTTGGTATGCAGTTCAGTGAATCCCACACTAAATTCAAACTCGTTGCCGTCAATATTTATTGTGCGGTATGTCTTCTTCTCTCCCTGCACGGCATTCTCAGGCAAACAGTCGGCATTGATGCTGAGGAAATATCTCACCCTTGCCTTTTTCAGTTCGAGGTAGCCGGCCACACGGTCGAAGCTCATCACATGCACGATATTTCTCTGCACAGGTCCGAACACCCACTGCAGCATGTCGTAGAAGTGTACACCGATGTTAGTGGCTATACCTCCACTCTTGTGCACATCGCCCTTCCAAGATGCATAATACCACTTACCTCTCGAAGTGATATAAGTGAGGTCAACATCATACACCTTGTCCTTCGGTCCCTCATCCACCTTTTTCTTCAGTGCCACGATTGAGTCGTGCAGTCGCAGTTGTAGAATGGTATAGGCCTTATGTCCCGTTTCCTTTTCCACCTCCATCAAGTTGTCGATGTTATATGCGTTGAGCACAAGAGGCTTTTCGCATATCACGTCCGTACCCAATCTCAGTCCATACCTTATAAACGCGTCGTGCGTATAATTTGGTGTACAAATAGTGGTCCAATCAAGTTTGTTGTCAGTATGCATCTGCTTCGAGCAGAATCTGTCAAACTGCTCCTGCTCAGTAAAGAAAGAGCAATCAGGAAACGAACTGTCCAATCTTCCCACACTGTCAAACTTGTCATACGCCACCATCAGGTTATTGCCTGTATCGGCAATAGCCTTAATGTGTCGTGGAGCAATGTACCCCGCGGCACCAATCAATGCAAAATTCTTCATAATAATATCTATATTATTTAAATGTGTTTCAATCTTCAATTTTCAATCTTCAATTTTCAATCTTCAATTTTCAATCTTCAATCTTCAATCTTTCTTAGGATTTCCACAGGATGCAAAGCATTCACATTGCAGAAGTGTCTTATCTGCTCCCTGCACGAAGTTCCTGGGGCAAGCACCACCCCCTTGGCCTTCCTCACTGCAGGAAACAGTACCTCCTCGCCTATCATCCTCGACGTCTCATAATGCGCTTTGTCGTAGCCGTATGCACCCGCCATACCGCAGCAACCACTCGGAATAACGTGTAGGGTACTTTTCGGCAACAGTCCACGTATCATCTGCACCGTCTTCTCAATACCCACCAGGGCCTTCTGATGGCAATGACCATGCAACCATATCTCCTCACCATTATCCTCAAATTTGTCAGATGAGATATGTCCGGCCTCCATCTCCCTCACCATAAACTCGTCATACAACAGACAGTTTTTGGCAAGTCTTTCAGCCACCTCTTTCATACCACCATCCACAAGTTTGGGATATTCATCCCTGAACGACAATATGCACGACGGTTCGATGCCAACGAGAGGAGCATCCTCCGTAATGATGTCCTTAAGCATATCCACATTCTTTGCTGCAATCTTCGCTGCATACCTAAGATTGCCCTTTGATATGGCAGCCCTTCCGCTTTCCACATGTTCAGGTATCACCACCCTATATCCCAAATCCGTCAATAGTCGTGCGAATTTCAATCCGAGTTCAGCCTCCTGGTAGTTGGTAAACTCATCAGCAAAGAGATATACCAGTCGTCCATCAGCGTTGCCCTTACATTCCCTTTCCACTAACCATCTCATTGTATGTCTCGACAGTCGTGGCAGTTTTCTCTTGGTTGAGAAGCGCAGAACACCCTTTATTATATATGCCGACAAGCTCCATGATACGAAGAAGTTATACAGCGGAGCCACCTTTTGCCCGATGGACTCAATCCTTGCCATTCTTGCCACGAGCCACGTCTTCATATCCATACTATGACGGTCGTGAATATTGTTGAGCACTCTTGCCCTTATCCATGTCATATCCACATTCGACGGGCACTCCCTCTTGCATGCCTTACATGCCAAGCAAGAGTCCATCACCTTTTTAATGAGTTCCTCATCACCTCCACGAGTCATCACCTCCCTGAGCACGTTAGCCCTTGCCCTGGTGGTCATGGTCTCGTCTTTAGTGGCTTTATATACAGGACACATAGTTCCCCCGATGACAGACGACTTTCGGCAGTCGGCAGCACCGTTACACTGTTCGATGTCGAGCATCAAGTCCTTACATTCTCCACAGTCCATCCATTTCTCTGCCACATACTTCTGTTCAGCCTCATATCTCAGGAACTCGTCCATAGGCGGAGTATTCACGATCTTTCCCATATTCATGATGCCTTCCGGATCCCAGCATTTTTTCAGCTGGCACATTATCTCGTAAGCCTCTTCGCCAAACATCATCGGGATAAACTCACCTCTCAGCCTACCGTCACCATGTTCTCCACTCAGGCTTCCCCTATGTATCTTCACAATGCGTGCAGTCTCTTCGGCCACCAGTCTGAACATCCTTCTGCCCTTCTCCGTCTTGATGTCTATTATTGGTCTGAGATGCAATTCCCCTGTTGATATATGTCCGTAGAAGACACAGTTCAGTCCGAGTTCGTCAAGCATTTTCTTGATGTCTCTCAGATATTCCGGCAGTCTTTGGGGAGCCACTGCCGTATCCTCAATCACACCAATAGGTTTTGCGTCACCCTTCATTCCGCCAAGGAGTCCGAGACCCGCCTTTCTCAAGCTCCACACCTTACCGATATCCTTCTTATCTACCCTCGTGCAGCAGTATGCCAATGCTTTCCCACCATCGGTCACCGCCTTTTCGAGAGCATCGGCTTTAATTGCCAAGGCCTCCTTTGTCTCAGCCGATAGTTCCACTACCAGCAGTCCCTTCGGGTCGCCGTTTACAAAGAATCTGTTATCCCTCTGTCCGGCATTTCGCTTGCTCAGTTCGAGTATATGCCCATCAATCAGTTCGATGGCGTCAGACTGATGTTCCAGACACACGAGGTTTGCCACATAGCATTTCTCAAGCGAGTCGCAGTGCACGCATACCGCCATTTTTTCCTCCGGCGGCAGCACGTCCAAATCCACCTTTATCTCTGTGACAAAAGCCAATGTTCCCTCACTTCCACACATCACTCGGCATAGGTTTATCCTCCTCTCGCCTATCGGTTTGCCCTTGTCTGCAATGTCCTCAATAGTCTCATCAATGGCATATCCCGAGCTTCGTCTTCTCAGTGTCTTGTCAGGATAACTCTCAGTTATCATCTTCATCGTCTCATCATCGAGAGCCCAGTTGATAAGTTGCGAGTATATCCTCACTACAAGCATCTCCGAAGGTTTCTTCCAGAACTCCCTACCGAATCTTTTCTCCAGTTCAGCAATCGAGTATTCCTTCATCAGTTCCTCCGTTCCGTCGGTCAATATCACCTTGGCCTCCAGTATATGATGCCTGGTGCTGCCGTAAATGAGCGAGTGCGAGCCGCAAGAGTTGTTGCCAAACATACCACCTATGCAGCACCTGTTGCTTGTAGAAGTTTCAGGCGAGAAGAACAGACCGTATTTCTTTAGGGCGATGTTCAGTTCGTCGAGCACCAGTCCCGGTTGCACCCTTGCCCATCTTTCCGCTTCGTTTATTTCAACAATTCTGTTGAGATGTCGGCTTACATCCATGACAATGCCATTGCCGACCACCTGCCCGGCAATAGACGTACCTCCCGCCCGTGGTATCAGGCACGTCTTCATCCTTTCGGCAATCCTCATTGCCTCAACGATGTCCTTTCCACATTCAGGGAATCCCACTCCCCGTGGTATTTCCCTGTATGTGCTTGCATCGGTTGCGTATGCAATCTTATGCAATGAATCCGAAAAAAATCCAAACATCTCCCTCAATATTTCAATCTTTCAATCTTTCAATCTTTCAATTTTCAATCTTCAATCTTCAATTTTTTATCAGTACCGCTATAGAAGTGAGCAGCGATGCCACTGATATCCAGAAAGAAGTAGATAGTACATTGTTTCCGTTCACCGTAGTCTGTCTTTTTCTCACCTCATTAGGCTCCACATACACAATGTCATCTTGTTGCAGATAAAACGCTGGCGATTTCACCACGTTCTCAGCATTTGTCAGGTCGAGTGTATATACGTGTCTCACTCCATTCTCACTTCTTATCACGCTGACATTAGTACGTTTTCCCTGAATTGTCAGGTCGCCTGCCATACCTATAGCGTCGATAACAGTGAGTCGGTCGTTCACTATTTCATATCGTCCTTGTTTGTTCACCTCGCCGAGCAGTGTAACAAACATATTGGCGAATTCCACAGTTACCACCGGGTCCTTCAACTGTTCGCTCTTTATAATTTCGTTTTTCACCTTCTCTGCCACCTGTGTTCTGTTCAGACCCACCACTTTTATTTTTCCGATAATCGGGAATTCTATCATTCCCTCCTTATCCACGGTATATAGTGACATCTGATAGCTTGAGTTACCCGATCCGGCGTATCCCACTCTCTGCGACATCACAGGCAGGTTGAACAAGTTGGCAAGTCGTGCATCGCTACTATTCACCACGATAGTCAGCTTGTCGCCCTCTCTCAACACCAGTTCCTTGCTCACAGTTTCTGCCAGGTCCAGTCCGTCTCTCACGTCCTGGAAGTAAGCCACTTCTTTGGTATTGCCGCATCCCGACAACACCATCACCAAAACGAACAACAGTCCGCCGAAAAACACATTTCTTTTCATGTTTCTTAGTTATTTTAAGTATTCTATTATTTCATTAATAATCTTGTTTGCCGCATGTCCGTCGCCAAACAACTTCGGGAATTTCACCTCCTTGGTCGATAGCACACGATAGGCTTCCATTATTCTGTCATAATCAGCATCAACACAAATACCTGCATTGTTTTCCACGATCTCCACCCATGGAGTATCATGTAGCATAATAACAGTAGGAGTTTCAAAGAAAATACCTCCTCAACGCCACTGATAATCTTTGCAGTCATCTTGCCGTGCGAGGCTGAGCCTACATTCAGATTAATGTCTGGTTCAGATATTCCCAACTCGGTGAAAAACAAGCCCGACATATTCTCGTCATAGTGTTGACCTGTATGCAGTATTGTCTCCTTTATCTTGTCTGAGAAATTCTCTGCAATCTCTCTCGATATGGCAGCCGCCTTGATTATCTGTGGGCGTGCGCCGATAATAGTTAATAATTTAATTATTTGAATTTATATTGAAATTGTGGGTTATGTTTCATTATATCTCTACTTTGGGGATAATTCTCTATAAACCATTCAAGGAATCTTGTGGGATTGATTGTCATGTCTTCCAACTTTCGACGTTCACCCACATAATCAAAATCCTCTTTTATTAGTTTGTCTATTATCCTTAAAGCTTCATTTTTATCTGTCGTATGATATGCTCGGGTTGAATAATTTGAACATTGGTAGTTTATATACCCACAACTTAATGGATTAAGATACAAATATGGGACACCATCTACAAAGCATTCAGATGCCATCGTTGCACCCTCTGTTACAATAAACTTTGCGTTCGCCTCCACATCATGCATTTGTTCCGGAGAAATATTTAACTTATATTCATCATAAAAGTTATCACTTATACTACTCTCCAATGATACAAACACTTTATACTGACTTGCTATTCGTCTTACTATTTCCTTCTTTGTTTCATCGTCCAGCGGATTCGCCACAAGGTCATGATGTGCATCATACGATATATACCTAACTAAGACATACTCCCTTGGTTTGACATTTAATTGCTTCAACACATCGGTCGAAGCCTCATATATTTCGCTATGCAGATATAGTTGTTCAACAAAGGCATTAAACCTTATTTGTTTACCCCCTACAGTATTTTTGTTAAAATCTTTATTAAAATAGAATGGAGTTAAGACAGTCGTACAACAAGGCAGATATAACTTATGATTCATAACATTGTGTTCTGTATCATCCATAAGCACACATGGTTTCATAAATAATCGCGACGTAATTGCGCAACTCGACGATGCAAATCCCATATACATATCTGGACGGAACTTAATAGAGTTCCATATACAATACGCAATATTTTTCATCAGATTGTTTAAGGAATTTAATGTCGAAGGCTTCTTTGGTCGTTTATTCCTTATAGTATGTTTGATGTCATAATAATCCAATAATTTGTTTATCATGCCATCATCTCTATTAATCACGCAAAACCGATGTCCTTTCTTCTCCATATCCTTAATAAAGTTACGGAAGTAGTGGACATGCGCCGGATGGTTCATATCTATCAATATTTTCATAATCAAAGATTTATATAATTAAACAAAAATAAAAATTCAGAATATAGTCCTGTAAGGACGGCATAAGTCAGGATAGGGCGTGAGCCCTATCTACGAATAGCTCTTCCCCCTCCCCCGTCCCCCGCGCGCTAAAGGCGCGCGGGGGACGGGGAGAGAAATATAACCACCCTACACAGGGTTTACACCATGTGCTATGTCGTCCTTACAGAACTTTAAAAATATATCAGGACATACCTTCTGTTTTTACAACAAAATAAAAATTTGCAAGCTACAACCCTAACATCCTTAAGAACAATGATTCATTTCTCGGACTCAAACACACTTTTTGCTTAATCGCATTGTAATGTATTTGTTTTATCTGCCCCATAAATATGCCAGATAGTAATTTCGACTCTGATGCGACTTTCAACTTCACACAATCTATATAACTATCATGGTCCAAGAATGAATACTCCTTATCTGATATAGGCAGATAGAACTCTTCATAGCCTGGTGCTATGTATTCACGATTTAGATCTGAATTAAAATGGACACATCCATATATAGAGCCGTCAGGAGCCTTTCCCATAACAATAAAGAACTTTGGGCGATACAAATCGCCATATTTTGGAGTAATGCCATTTTCTTCGTTTGCCTTTATTAGGAAAATATCACCTATTTCTACTGTGGTCTTACAATTTCCCATACTATGATACTACATAAGAGACATAGAGATAGACTGATTTTCCAGAATATAGTTTTTCATGGAATCAGAGGCGTTACCTGACTCAGCAATATCTATCAGGGAATAAACACGACGCTTACTTTTCATAACGCGATTATATACATCGTCATGAAGATACGACTCCACCTCTTCATACGTTTTGCCGTTTAGTTCATTTATTCCTTTATCGATAGATTCCATATCTGTGACAGAAAGGTAATCACGATTTGACTTTCTCAAGGCATGTAATGTATATTTGTCCATTATTTCCACTATTCCGTTCAAATCGCTGTCATTGCCATCCTGCGCCTTGGTGATTTCAGAATAAAGCTCATTTGGAACAGGTCCATGCTGACGAGCTTGAAATTTCAAGTCTGTTATCTGATCTCCACAAGCTACAAGGTTTACCCTTTCAGAACAAAACAATATCTTCATCAACTGATAATAGCTGATGTCACCTGTTTTTTCAAGTATGTAAAGGATAACTTCCTTAAGTTTATCCTTCTTGAATTTCTGATATATATTCGCCATAATCTTTATCTATTTTCTGAAAGTCGCTGCAAAGATAAGCATTATTTCCGAATCTGCCAAACTTTATTCGATAATTTATCTCTTTTATCCTTGACTAATGAGATAAATACTCTCATTTTTCTCATTATTTCACTTCGACCTCTTGCCACGGAATAGGATGTTCAATATCGTGCCGAAGAAATAGCGGATGTCGGTGAGAACAGGATGTTTGAGGCACGCTTCTACATATCTGCGCTCCGAAGCTTGCACCTCGTCAATGGTCTTCGGTGTCTGTTTGTCATAATAGAACGGTGGCAGCAGTCCCGGCTTCACCTGGGTGCGCAAATCCTGCATCTCGGGAGAATAGAGGCTAAAGTAGTGGCGCGAAAGGGGACGCACACCAACGAGCTTGAGGTCGCCACGGACGACATTCCATATCATCGGCAACTCGTCAATCCATAACTTGCGCATCCAACGGCCCCAAGGAGTGACACGATAGTCGTCGGCAAATTTGCCTCCCTTGGCAAGATGGTTGTGCTCGTAGATATAGGGCTGCAGATATTCTGAATAGCTGTACATAGTGCGCAACTTATACACTCCGATGAGCTTACGGTCCTTGCCCACACGACGCAACTTGATGAGCGGTGAGCCCGACGGAACATCATCCCATATCGGTGCACGGAACTTGCGGGCGAGCACAAAGAACTCACCATGGCGAAACTCCTCGTCAACAACCTCAAAGCCAGCCCTGTACATTCTGCCCAGCACCTCCACGCGATTGTAGGTGCGACTCCGCCCCTTAGTAATCCCGAAGTAAATACTCTTCGTGAGATTCAGTTTGGGAATCACCCTGTGCCACATGAAATGCAGGGCAAAAACCAAATGACTCACTCCCCACGGATATTTCTTGAGGATGAGACGGCGCTTGAGCACGGCAGTGCGCGCATGACACCATATATATCCCCCATTGTCCAGCACCTCATTGCTGCGGTTGAGCAGCGTATTGAGATGGCGCACGGTATTGAGCGAGCGCTCGTGAATCAATAGATTCAGCCGACAGTCTTTCAGTGCCTCGATGTCAGAGCCACGGTCGGTGTCGATGGCAGTCACTCTCTCCGACATCTCCCTCCTGTGCTCACCCACCCACCTGAGAGTGTCGTTGAGCGACATCTCGTGAGTGGCGTAGAAGAAGAGTCTTAGGTCGGGATTGTCGATAAAACCGTCCGAGAGCTTCGCTCCCTTTTCCACGCCCTTCTCAGTGTAGTCGGACGGTATGTCCGGCTCCCACTGGAATGTACGTCTCAGTTTCCTTAGTCCTATCATTGTATCCTTAATACGATTTTGCCGATTTCAGAGTAATAATGATCCCTGTGCCGGGAGGGCAAAAGGTCAATTATTTTCTGCATCACAGTTACATACTTTTCGTCATCTTTCGACTGACCATTATACAATCAGCTGAGAGATGATGTGGAACCCACTACTCCCTCATCGATAAGTGTGCGGGCAACAGAGATGCCTCTCCGCCTGCCTGCCTCGGATGCTGCCTCCTTGAGGAGCATTCCAAACTTTTCATTGCTGATTTCCATATAAATAAATTTAATTAAACGTAAATTATTTAACCTTTTCCCGCGACTTTCACTATAGTGAGCATCGGTGGGAATGTGTTAAAACTCATATTTTGTTATGTCAATAATATGTTATATTTTCGCAGTGTTATGAACAATATTACCTACTTCACCACCCTCCGCTCCACCACACCGGAGGACATTTCGTGTGAGACGATGGTGACTACCATCCGTGGTGACTATCTCCGAGAGAAAACGGAGATGTATAGAAGGGCGGCTGCTGAGTCGGACAAAGCCTTAATGACTCGTATTAAGCAGTCGTGCCCAGGTATCGTATGCCAAGCCGTCCTTGAAGGTGGGCGTGGCAAAGAGAATATACGCGCCTACACCGGGACGTTCATGGTTGACTTCGACCATGTGCCTGCCGACAAAATGGCGCAAGCCATCCGCTTTATCAACAACGACAAGCATACCCGTGTGTGCTACACTACTATCTCGGGCTGCGGACTGCGGGTTATCGCCTCTGTGGAGGGCGAGGTGACCGAGAAGAACTATAATGCGGCATGGCTGACGGTGAATGAGCACTACAAGAATCTCGTCGATCTCGACTATGACGCCCAGTGCATATCAAATACCCGGGTGTGCGGACTAGCTTGGGATCCTCATGTATTATACAACCCTCTTGCCAAGCGTCTTAAGATCAACTACTCGCTCGACACTAAGTCTGCCCGCAAGGGAAAGGGTGCCGGTAGGCCGCCCAAACCGTCTTCTATCGGGGACAAGGTGAGGCAATTTGTTGAGGGACAAGGTATTACATATACCGAGGGGTATCGCAACAAGTATGTGTCGAGCTGCATATATCAGATGAACCGCTACGGGGTGTCGCAGGCGGAGTGTATCCAGTGGGCGAAGGCTAACTTCGAGGACTACGACGCTACTCATAGGGGCGATATTGATAACATTGTGAAAAATGTGTATCAGAAGTATTCCGACGAGCACAACACACTCTCTGTATCCAAGAACCGACGCGCCACTGTGGCTGAGGTGGAGAGCTATATCAGGGAACGCTATGAGATCAAGCGCAACTTGCTGAGCAATCAACTGGAATATCGAAGGTTGAAAGTTGAAGATGCCCATGCGCAGCAATTCAATATTCAATCTTCAATCTTCAAGGTAATCGATGATCACTTTGTCAACTCCCTATGGCGCAATATGCAGAACGACGGTGTGAATACCGACACTCTGGTTATCAACAACATCCTCGGATCTGACTTTGTGCCCGACTATCATCCTTTTATCTCATGGATCAATTCCCTGCCTGAATGGGATGAAACGACTGATTATATCCGGCAGTTCTTCTCGATGGTGCATTGTAAAGATACTTCATCGGATGACTTCCATTTCTACACTCGCTGCTGGTTTCTGGCGATGGTGGCTTCGGTGCTCGACCCTAAGGTGGTGAATCATCAGATTCTCACCTTCATCGGAGCTCAGGGCACATACAAGTCGTCGTTTATGCTGCATATACTGCCGCCACATCTGCGTGAATACTACACCACTAAGAACAACTCCTATCAGCTTAATCGCGACGATAACTTCATGCTTGCCGAAAACATCCTTATCTCGCTTGAGGAGATTGACTCGATGACCACCAAGGAGGTGAACCAACTCAAGGCTTTCACCACTCAACCCAAGGTGAAGGAGCGACCGTTCTACGGCCGACACAAGATGCACCTGGCACGTGTGGCCTCGCTATGCGCTACGGGCAACAATCCTTCTTTCCTAACAGACATGACGGGTAACCGCCGTTGGCTGCCGTTTGTCATCGAGCATATCGACGACCCGTGGACTGCCAACATCCCATACGAGGGAATGTATGCCCAGGCTCTTGCTCTCATCCGCAGCGGCGAGCGATATTGGCTCAACGACACGGAGATACAACGGCTCAATGAGCGCAACCGGGATTTCCTGACTCCTGACCCTGCCACCGAACTGATCATCACTTTCTACAACATCCCGCGCACTGAATCTGAGACTAAGTATTTGACTGCCTCGAAGATTGCAGCCCGCTTTGCCCCGTATCTCAAGGTTAGTCCCACGAAGATTGGCATTGCCTTGTCGGAATTGGGCTATGAGCAGGTGCGCACCAAGAAAGGTCGTTTCTGGAAGGTGGCAGAGCGCCCTGCCAACGAGATTGACAGTCGCCTGCCTGATGATGTTCCGGAGCCGATGCCCTTCTGATATATAGTCGTCGGGTGACAGGGTGACACTTAATATTATAAAAAGTCCTCAAAACGTAAATTGCGTTATTATTAATAACCGAATTTATTTTTTTAGAAAAAGTTATATTATATAGTGTCACCCTGTCACCACTGATTATTGAATGCTCAATTTTCTAATCCCTAATTCCTAATCCCTAATTCCTAATCCCTAATTTAAAAAAAAGTGAAGCGAAGAGATTTAGCAATGAAGTATTTCCCGGAGAGTTCGCCGCGCGCAGCGGTGAAGGCGTTGCTCCGATGGATTGACAACTGCCCTGACTTGATTAAGGCATTGGATGAACTTAATATCCCTTACAGGCATAAGATCAACCTGACTGCGAAACAGGTGAGAATCATCATGGAGTATCTCGGAGACCCATAACCTGATTCTGTTGTCAACTGAATGCTCTATTCAGTTCCTAACTGATTGCCCTATTCAGTATGCAACTGATTGCCGTATTCAGTTGGGAAGTGATTGCCCTATTCAGTTGGCAAGTGAATGCCCTGTTCAGTTGGCAAGTGATTGCGGTATAATACCGCAACACGATGGAAAGACCCAAGAAGACCCAACTTGCACCATTGCTATTTTTATTTGTTGTACCTTTGCAGTGTGAAAATTGAAAATTGAAGGTTGAAGATTGAAACACCTGCAGGGTCAACGCCTAAAGACTGACCCCTATACCACTGAGGCCCTGCCGGTATTGAGTATTAGTAATCTTGTTCTCCCCTTCGGGGGAGTTAGTGGGGGGCTTATATATCATGCCTAAAGCATACAAAGTTACCAAGCGCACGGTGATGTTCGACAAGGAGAACCCAAAGACCGTGTACAGTGTGTCACCCGTCAGCTACGGTATTCTGACCTCCGAGGACGTCGCCAACCAGATTGCTGCTGAGTCGTCAGCTACTCCTGGAGATGTTAAGAACGTGCTTGACCGCTACGCGTATTACGTCAAGGAGAACCTCAAGAAGGGCTACAGCATCCAGCTCTTGGGTTTTGGCAACCTCACCATCCGTTTCATCACTACCGGTACGGCGAAGACCGAGAAGGAGGCGAATGCGAAGCTCATTCAGGGACTTGTGCCGAGCTTCACGCCGTCGTTCAAGATCATCAACAGCAAGCGCATCTACGACCTCTTGCCCGACAAGATCACGCTTGTTAAGTACAACGGTACCATCCCCGCCGATTCTGTCGTTGACACCACAGATCCCGGTTCAGGTTCAGGTACTGACACCACTGATCCCGGCTCTGGCAGCGGCTCAGGTTCAGGCTCAGGCTCTGACACCACCGACCCCGGCTCTAGCGAAGATGGAGGTGGTTACTACGAATAACATTTTTTCTACCTCACCCGTCCTCTCCTGCTAGGAGAGGTTCCACCTTCCCTCCGAAATCCTCCCCTCCTCAGGAGTGGAGGACTTAAAGCCTGGCCGGCCGGGCCTGTACTCGCAAACAAGCTCTCGCCCCTGCGGGGTTGCTCGTGATTATCTACGCAACAGAGTTGCGATTATCCAAGCGCCGAGGGCGCCCATGCGGATACCGAGGTATGCGGATACCACTGGGTGAATTTTTGGCACGGAAATCCACGGCTTTTTCAAAGTCACGGCTTTTGGCTCCGCATAGAAATTATCCACGGCACTTCGTGGTTACGGCTTGCTTGCGCAAGTTCGCTGCTTAGTTTGCTTTGTAGTCAGCCCTATACCCAATAAGCTGTGCGTAGCCGCGCCCTCGGCGCATAGATAATCGCAACTATGTTGCGTTAAATTCTACGAGCAACCCCGAAGGGGGCGAATTTTCGTGCCAGCGAGAGCAAAGCATCAAGCTCGCTTGAATGCTCTGCCGAGCGCAGCCGAAAATCAACGCAGTTAAAGCTTGTTTGCGAGTACAGAACAGCCGGTTTACCGGTTAAGTCCCCTGTACCCTGAGGGGAAAGGGGATTTAGGGGAAAGCGGTGGAGCCCCTCTTCAGGTTAAGAGGGGACGGGGGAGTTTTCGAAAAGAATAGTCCCCTCCCTTCTCCTTTTAGGAGAAATAGAGGTATATTGTATTATAAGAATTCTAAAAAGAAATTTGTAAAATGTCGTTTTTAAAAAGAAAGCCCACAGCTCAAGAAATCTTCAACGCTGTGATGACCATCATCACAACGATTGCAAGTCTTTTCTGCATCACGTCTTGCATGTCAAGACTGTAAGACAGCAAGACTGTAACACAGTATTAACATTCTTAATCTTAGTAATCTATGATCCAAGAAACATTCCCTCTTTCCATCGGTGGCGACCAGGTCGCCACCGAGGACGATCTCCTCACTACCGTTGAGCCCGGTATGTTCATGAGTCCTGACTCCGTCAGTTACCTCATTATCCACTGCTCCGCAACGCGTGAGGACCGTGACTACACCCCCGAGCAACTCAAGCACGACCACCTGCAACGTGGCTTCATCGACGTCGGTTATCACTTCTACATCCGCAAGGACGGCACCGTCACCCAGCACCGTCGCCTTAACGAGGTAGGCGCTCATTGCCGCCCCTTCAACCGCTGTTCCATCGGCATCTGCTATGAAGGCGGTCTCGACACCAACGGCAAACCCAAAGACACCCGCACCATAGCCCAGCGCGGCTCCCTCGTCAAGCTCCTTATCGAGTTAAAGCAGAAGTTCCCCAAGGCCGTCATCCGTGGTCATAACGAGATGCCCGGTGCCACACCTAAGGCCTGCCCCTGCTTCCGGGCGTCAACGGAATTCTCTTATTTGATGAATGCCTATGGCCGCAAGTGAAGG
>JALFCW010000095.1 GCA_022771625.1 Prevotella sp. | reverse complement strand
TTAATTGCTGCCTGGGTCTTGCGGTCGAGAAATGTCTCGTCCATAATGGTGAATGTCTGCTTAACTCCCGTCAAATCGTAAGCGAGACGGATATTCCTCGCCACATCGGGAGTATCCGACACTCCTGTAACATTCTTGTGGGTCATTATCTGGTTGGCATTGGGATATTGCACTGCCGCAAATACAAACGGCAGTTCGTTCACCTGTGGTATGTCGTTGCAGAGTGTAGAATAAGTGCCTTGGTCACCAATGGTGACGATGATGTCCAATTTACGTCGTGCATCCTCCTCTTTCACTATCTTTCCTGCCTGCACAATCTCCTCCTCTGGATTCCAATGTTCGCAGTCGAGATACCTGAAGGTTACATCGGCATTTATGCCTTGTTTTCTCAGATGCTCAAGTATGATACCAGGATAATCAACAAAGTCATAACGCCTTTCAGCCTCAGAGAACATCACAAGTATATGCTTGTCAGCCACTTTTGGCGTGGAATACCATATTCCCACGGCAATGGCTGCCACCACTACCACGATACCCAATGACCATATTATTATTTTCTTCTTCATACAGATTTATCTAAACTTAAGAAACACTGAGAATCGGCTACCCTTGCCAAGCTCCGATGTCACCTTGATGCTGCCGCCAAGACGAACGACTATGGCCTTGCATATACTGAGGCCCAGGCCAGTGCCTTGTTTAAACTCATCTTTTTTATAAAAACGGCTGAACACCATCTTGCGGTCTTCCTCAGAAAGTCCGATACCCGTATCCTGCACATACAATTCCACCTTACCCGTCTGTATGTCCTTCTCCCATCCCAATGTGACAGAGCCTTCGGGGGTAAACTTTCCGGCATTGGTGAGGAAGTTGCCAATCACCTGTCTCAGTCGGCTCTCATCCACCTCTATTATGGCATCTTCTGCCGGATGTACAAAATTGAATACCAAATGATTGGGCATCTGCACCTCAAACGTATGGAAAACACGCTCCATAATGTCCTTCACCGACCACGGTTTGATGACGAAGTCCATCTGTCCCGACTCTATTCTCGACACGTCGAGGATATCGTTGATGAGTTTCAGGAGGAGTTCATTGTTGGTATGTATCGTATCGATAAACAGTTTCTTATCCTCCTCGGTATAGTCATCTCCTGGCATGGCAAGCAAGTCGGAAAATCCTACGATGGCATTGAGCGGAGTGCGTATCTCATGACTCATGTTGGCGAGGAACGACTCCTTGAGCGTAGCTTCCTCAGCAAGTTTGCGGGCTTCTTCCATCTCCTTTTCCCTATGCTTGAAATCGTCAATATTCATAAGCATACCATACGATTTTACAAACTTGCCTTGCTCATCGCAAATACCCTTGGCGCGTATTTGATACCAGTGCCACTCTCCATTACCAAAGAAGTCGGCTTGTACCTCACCTGAAAAAGCCTCACCCCCATTAACAATATTCATACCATAAATATAAAAGTCCTTACTGTCGGGATGGAGCATTGCCATAAAGTCGCCTGGAGTGAGGATTCTGGGCTCGTGTCCATAATACTGCCAGAAGGCATCTGTGATATACATCTTCGTCCCAACCCTCTCCCATGCGAATGTACGACTGTCCTGCACTGCCATGGCATATAGCGAGTTCTCCCTCTCCAACTGTGCCATCACCTTTGCCTTCTGCTTTCTCTCACGAATGAAAAGACGTAACAGGATGATGATAATGACAATCATCACTATCGAGCCCGAATACATCAATAATGTGTAGAGCAATGGAAACTTCTCTATCCACGGCATTCTCATGACATGATATTCTGTTGGCAAATTGTCAGTCGAGAACTTATAATTCTTAGCCACCTGCCAGTCGAGATAGTAATCCTTCTTTGATGGGCGTATCTTGATGTTCTTGGGCTTTGCTCCTGCGAATATCCTTGCTGCACAATTAGCCATATCAGCGGTAATTGTCTCTATCGAGGCGAAGTATCCGCCAATAAATGGAGTGCCCTGGTCGCAGAATCCCATTGCCGTTGTCGTGAGCATAGGCCAATTGTTGGTGGATTTGATAATCTGCACCGGCGTTGGGTCATACTTCGACTGTATGTATATCAAGTCCTTAAACATCCTTGTCACCCGGCGGAAATTATCTCCGTCGTTGGGATCGAGAGGTTCGGTAATCTTACTATTGAGATAAAGATATCTGAGCGAGAGCACTGTCATGGAGTATTTGTCACTGTGCTCGGTGATCAACTCCGTCACGCTATGCTCCCAGTTGAGATTGTTGATTACAAACTGTGCCTTCTGCAGTTGGTTGTCTATCTCCGCCCTCACCTTGCGATCGAGGAATGCCTTGTTGAGCATCACGAAGGTTTGCTTTTTGCCTGTCAGTTTATATGCCGCCTCTATATTCTTCACTATGTCAATAGGGTCGCTCACTCCCGTTACATTATCGTGGCATGACAACTGGTCCCAATTAGGGAATTGCACTCCACCGAACACCACCGGAACTGTATGCATCATCGGGGTGTCAATACAAAGAGTGGAATAAGTGGCTTGGTCGCCAAAGAGCAGTATCATGTCAAGATGATTGTGGGCATTAGCCCTCTCCACTATCTTCCTTGCCTCCACAATCTCGCGGTCTGCCTCCCAATGTGTGCAGTTGAGATAATCAAAGGTGATGTCAGCATCCACTCCCTTATCCTTCAAGGCCTTGGCAATCAAACCTTCGCAGTCGGCAAATTGATATGCTGACTTGGCTTCGGAGAACATCACAAGAATATGCGGTTTGTCGTTTTCTTCCTCACTGTCAGAGACGAACATACCAGGACATATCACTTCGGTTATGACAATGCCGCATATAGCTGTGATTGCCACAACCACCGCAACGAATATCCAACCTAAATACGACTTCTTAATACCTAATACTTAATTCAAGAAAACCGAAAACCTCGTACCCTCTCCAAGCTTTGACTTCACCTTGATGTCGCCATCGAGACGTATTGCTACAGCCTTGCAGATGGATAGTCCAAGACCTGTGCCTTGCTGGAACTTATCCTTTTTGTAGAATCGATTGAACACCATCTTGGCATCATCGTCAGCCAGTCCGCAACCAGTGTCTTCTACATATATCTCAACATCATATCTTCCCGTTGCCCTCTGCCATCCTATGGTTATTGAACCTTCCTTAGTGTATTTCACTGCATTGGCGAGTAGGTTATTGAAGATAATGTCGAGGCGATTCTCATCCACATCTACACTCTCATCACCTCCGTCGTCGGGTATTGCCAAGCGGAAGTCAATAGTATCGGGCACGGTGTCTTTATATTTTTTATAAGCATTAGTTACGATTGCACTCGCACTGTGTGTCTTGATGACGAACTTCATCTCTCCCGACTCCACACACGACAGGTCAACAATGTCGTTGACGAGCTTCAGCAGCAAGTCGTTGTTGGTCAGAATGGCATCTATGAACATTGCCTTTTCCTCGGCTGAATACTCTTCTCCCGGCATTGCCAGGAGCTGCGAGAATCCCACAATGGCATTTAGCGGAGTGCGTATCTCGTGACTCATGTTGGCAAGGAACGACTCCTTAAGTGTTGCCTCCTCGGCAAGTCGGCGTGCCTCTACGAGCTGATACTCCTTGAGCTTGTAGTCATCCACCTTGAGCAGCATACCGTAAGAGCGGATATATTTTCCATTGCCGCTCAAGACACCCTTGCCTCTTATCTGATACCAATGCCACTCTCCATTGCGATAGAAGTCGGCCTTCACCTCGCCCGAATATGAGTCACCACGGTTAACCAGCTCCACACCCGATAGATATTCCTGGCGATAATCGGGATGTATCATTTCCACGAATTCATCTACGTCGCATACATGAGGCTCATGTCCATAGTGACGCCAGAAGGTGTCGCTCAGATAGATGGCCTCGCCGTATCGCTCCCATGCGAAAGTGTGACTGTTTTCCACAGCCATATTGTAAAGCGTATTCTCACGCTCCACCTGTTTGAGGGCCATGTGCTTCTGTCTTCTTTCCTTATATACTATTCTCAACAGTATGACAATTACGATGATGGCAATAACCCTCAAACCATAGTTGATAAATATATACAAGCCCGGATGCTTATCCTTCCACGGCATGTTGATTATCTTGAAGTCATTGGGAAGGTTGTCCTTGGTATATCCATGCTTCTTTGCCACCTGCCAGTCCATCCAATAGTCCTGCTTGTGTATTCTCACTGGTATGTCGGTGGTTTTTGTGCCGTTAAATATCTGTGCCGCCACTTCCGCCACGTCATTGGCGATGGTCTCGGCACCGGCAAAATATCCGCCGATAAACCTGCTGCCCTGTGCTCCAAAGTCAAGCCATGTGGCGGTGAGCATGGGTTTGGTGCTGCTCATATTCACCATCATCTGCGACTCTTGGTCGTATTTCATCTGCACATAAGTCATCTTGGAGAATCGGCTCATGGCAAGCATAAGGTTCTCGTTGCCAAGCGAGTCCTGCTTGGAGTCCATGTGGGTGTTCTGCTGCAGGTTGTAGAGCGAGAAGGGAGTGATGGAGTATATCTCGGGCGGAAGGTTGAATATCTCGAAAAGCGTACGCTCCCATCCGATATTATCCACGATGTCTTTCCTTCCGGCTATCTGCTCCTTTATCCTCTTCTTGCACATCTTATCGAGATAATGAGAGGATAGCAGAGTGTTAACGGCATGAATGCCACACAAGCGTCCTGCGAGATAAATGTTTTCTACAATATTCGTACTGTCCTTGTATCCCACAAGATTGGGATTTTTCCTTAGCATACCCTCGTTGGGAAATGCCACAGCTCCAAAAACCACTGGCACAGTGCGTATCATGGAGTCCTGGGTAGTCATCACCGAGTAGGTCACCTCGTCACCGATAGTCATCACCATATCGGGGAATCCTTGCTGGCCCGCCTCATTTAATATGCGTCGAGCCTCATCCACCTCCTCGTTATGACTCCATTTCTCGCAGTCGAGATAGAAATAGGAAAGCTGGGCATTGATGCCTTTTCTCTTCAATGCCTTTTCGAGTGACTTCCTGAAATCCCCATAACAATGCATTCCACTATGTTGTGAGAATATCACCACTATTTTCTTGGTGTTGTCGTATTGACAAGCATAAACGCCGAAAGCCATGGCCACTGCGACCACGGCTAACGCTATAAGATATATGAGTTTTCGAGTCAAACGAATCATTTCTTCATTCCTAATTCCAAATCCCTAATTCCTAATCCTAAAATCCGCAAGCAATCTCAATGGCAATCTCAATTGCAGTAAAGAGCTTGAACACTATGCATCATGATAGTATGAGCGTGAATTTTGTCCGATTTGTGCATACCTTCCCCTTACCCCACAATGCGACTTGAGGC
>JALFCW010000077.1 GCA_022771625.1 Prevotella sp. | reverse complement strand
ATTTCTTTAGTCTTACTCCGTAAATCTGTCCTACCTGACGACCTTTGTGAGCCACAAACTTCACTCTCACTTCCTTTTTGCCATCAAGCATGGAGGCGGGGATGGGGTAATCGACGGTCTTGAATTGTGTGGTACGCCAGCGGTGAGTGTTGTTGACACTTGTCAGCAGAGTGTCATCGATAAATATGTCAAACTCCGATGAGCGCCACTCGTCCTGACCCCAGAAGGTGAGTTGCAGCGTGAGGGCTGTCTCGCCCTTGGTTTGCATGAGATAAGAGAAATAGTGACCGTCGCGGGCATCTCGATAGAACACACCTTCTGTGCTGCCCTTGTCCGACTTGCCGGTCTCCATACGGTGGTCGGTTTCGGGCTGCTGCTCTCCAGGCATCACCTTGTCAACGGTGGCAGCTTCAAGAGCCTGACGGGCTTTCTCCTCGTCGGCAAGTCGCTGTGTGTATGCCTTGTAGTCGGCATCGCTGAGGGCAAGCCAATACATCATATAGCGAGAGTCGTGAATCTCGAAGAATGGTTGCAGTTCGCCTCCGGGTATAGCGTTCTCCGTTCGTGTGGCGAGGGTGAAGTGTAGTGGTTTGCCTGCCACAGGGCGAAGGTCATTGGCGATATCACTGATTTCCTTTGGCAAGAGGATTGGCGCCTTGTCGAGAGGCAATCTTTTGCCACCGGCATATTGTCCGAAACGGCTATCGTCGGCAATGAGTGAACGCAGGTCTTCTGTACCAGCCTTCATGCCAAGAACGATAGGACCATACATAATTGCCACATATTGAGGCACGTTGGGCATGCGTTCCACACTGCCGTGCATAGGCATGGAGATGGAAATGCGGTCGCCCTTCTTCCATTTCCTGTTAATGCAGACAAATCCATTCTCTTCATATTGTTTTGCATCGAATCCAATACCCTTCACCTCAAAGCGGTCACACCATGAGGGTTTCCTTATCTTTATGGTGAAGACTCCCTTTCCCTTTGTCACAGCTATCTCCGATGTCTCGCTGTAAGGGAAGGCTGTTTCTTGCCTTAAGATGATGCCTCGCTCGCGCCAGTTAAGTTCCGAAGCAACAAAGAGATTTACGTAAAGAGCGTCATCAGATGCTTTCACGCCCTTCTTACGCGTCCATGTCCATTGTCCATATTTGCCGTGGTTTTCCATACCCGTTCCCACGCAGCACCACATCGCCATGTTGGGAGCGGAGTAGTTGCGGTAGTGGCGTGGACGAGCCGATGTGAAATATACATATCCTCCGTGTTCTGGATGTTGTGTGGATAGGATATGGTTAAACATTGCACGCTCATAGAAGTCACCATAGGCGGCATTGGGATTGGCACGGTTGAGGAACTCGGTGAGTTTTAGCATGTTGTATGTGTTACATGATTCTGGTCCGTCGATGTCGTTCACATAGTCGATGCATGTTTCCTTGGTGGGGAAGTGTTCGCGTCGGCTGTTTCCTCCTATGGCAAGCGAGCGCTCCTTGGTGACAAGATCCCAGAAATATTGGCTTGCCTCATGCCATTTGGCGTCGTTGTCGAGTTCGGCTATACGCTGAAAACCTATCACCTTTGGTATCTGTGTATTGGCATGCATATTGTCGAGACAGTCCTTATGGTTCTCCATCGGGGTGAGCAGCTGTCGGTGAGCAAAGCGACGGGCGCAGTCGAGATAACGTCGGTCGCCAGTCATGGCGTATGCATCAGCTATCACCTCATCCATGCCGCCATGCTCATTGCCGAGCATACGTTCCATCTGTTCGTCGCTAAGCTCAGATGTGATATCCACTGCCCAGTCGCAGAATTTCAGGAAGAGCAGGCGTGCATCTTCGTTGCCGCAATAAAGCCATGCGTCGCGCAGTCCGGCAAACATTTTGTGGAGGTTGTAGAATGGTGCCCACGAACCGAAATATTTTCCAAAGTCGCCCTTGCGGAATGTTGACCATAGCTTTTCACTCTGTGGGAAACCGCCCACATAGTTCTTTGCCCAAGCCTCTCCACGCTTGTCGTTGGCTTCGGCACAAAGTTTCAGTTCGGCAATCATATATTCCATGCGCCTACGACACTCCTCGCTACCATTAGCGGCATTGATGGCGAGGGCCGAGAGATAGTGTCCGCCCACGTGTCCGTCGAGTCCGTCCCAGTTGGGGTAGGTAGGTTTGCGTGGTGTCAGTCCTGCTTCCTTGCGATAAGGTGCGAGCATTCGGTCGCAGTCATACTTCAGCAGGTTTTCCACGTTTAGGTCGCGTGCGTGTTTCAGCGGACCGTCGAGCAGTGTGATGTCGCCCAGCGGGAATTCATCGTTGTAGAGTTTGTCTTGCGCCATTGTTGTATATGGCATCATCAGGCACACAAGTCCTGAAAAGATCAGATTTCTATTCATTGTTTTTGGTCAATTAAATAAATAAATACATTTCCAGAGTGCAAAATTACACTATTTATTTCATAAACCGATGCAAAAATGTTCCATATATTATAGTTTTTGTTTCATAAAGCCCTAATAAGTAGTATGTCCAATTTGATGTGCAACAATTGGCATCCGTCACTTCCGAGAATTATCTTGATGTTTTGGGGGATTATGATGGATTTCTCTTATTTCAACCTTCCAATCTCCAATAGTGCGGCGTTCTGGGTCGAAGTTGATGCCTACCTTTACTATTGGCAGACCAGCGAGGGCAAATTTTGAAGAATAGTCCTTGAGGTCTATCTGCTTCATTGCTGCTTGGGCAGACATATTTAGTTTCAACTCGAATACATAGATAGCCTTTGCGGTTTTCATCACAATATCCACACGCCCTGTCGGTGTGCGAACCTCCACCTCTACGTATCTGCCAAAGAGTGAGAAGATGACATAGAGAAGTTGCTGGTAATGCCCCTCGGAGTTGGCATTGTCGCAATATGGAACGGTAAGTAGATATGCCTGAAGGAGTCGGAACATCTCGTCGAGGTCGTCATTGAGCAAGGCTTCGTACATATGGCCTATAGTTGTGCCTCCTTCATCATAACACCCATGTACATAATTTGGCAAGAGACTGTCCATCAGTCCTACGCGAATTTCTGTATTTGGGATGTCGAGGGTGTAAAGTTTTGCCGCACGGTTGTAGTCCTTGATGGTTATGTAGCCGCTCTGATAGAGCAACGGGGTTATACTCTTCATGTTCTCGGTGGGAGCGTCGAAGGCTGATGCCAACACGCTTGCTCCACCAATTTTCGACGGCACGACATTAAACTTCCTCAGCATCTCAATAAGGTAGGTCGGAGTGCCTGACGAGAACCAGTAGTTGGTGTAGTCGTGGTCCTGGAATGCGTTGAGAAGGCTGAAGGGGTTGAACACGTCGGGCGACGGCCAAGTGAAATGATAGCCGTCATACTGTCGCTTCAGTCCCTCGATTGCTTCTTCGCGTGTTATCTCCTGAGCCTCGGCGAAGTCATCTATATAGTCGGACATGGCAGTGAGCATCTCTTCCTTGGTAATACCACATACTCCGGCATAGTCAGGGCGCATGGAGATGTTCTTCAGGTTGTTAAGCTCGCTGAAGATACTTAGTTGCGAGAATTTGGTGATGCCTGTGAGGAATACAAACTCAAGGTATGGGTCGCAGTCTTTCAAAGGCGAATAGAAGTTGCGCATCACGTTGCGGAGCACTGGCAATGTCTTTTCCTCGTGTACAACGTCAAGTAGGGGAGCGTCATACTCGTCGATAAGTATAACTACCTTTTTCCCGGTTTGATTATATGCCGCATGAATCAATGCCGTTAAACGGTCGTTGTTGTCAGTGGCAGGATTGGAGATGCCGTATTTCTTTTCATACTCTACAAGGCGCATGCCCAGATAGCGTTCCAGCTGGTCTTTCTCCATGTGTTTGCCTGAGGCCATGCTGAACCTCAGCACAGGATATTCCGTCCACTCCTTCTCCACTGTCTCTATGAAAAGTCCCTTAAACAAGTCCTTTCTTCCCTCGAAATACGCCTGAAGCGTAGATACAAGCAACGACTTACCGAACCGCCTCGGGCGGCTCAGGAATATATAGTTGCCGAGGTTAATCATGTTCCAGATATACTCGGTCTTGTCGATATATAGCATATCATTCTCTCTGATTTTCTCAAAGGTCTGTATGCCTACGGGCAGTCGTTTCAGTCGCTTCGTTTCCATATCCTTCAAATGTTATGTGTCATAATGTCGCATATTCGGCGGCAAAGATAATCATTTTATTTCATTTCTCCAAACAATTTGGGCGATATTTTTATAATATGGATAATCCTTACGTGAAAAAGTTTATTTTATCTGTCATCTGTCATTACTTTAACGTAACTCATTATTATACAGTCAATTAAGTAATGACAGATGGCTGACAGACGATTTTATCTGTCAGCATTCATTCTTGCGGTATTTCACATAGTAGGCAGTGCCCGATGCAACGTGAACCTTCTGAATATCAGGAACATTGGAGAGATAACGCCCGAATACGGTGATGCTCTCGGTGACTGCCCTTGACCCGGCACGCTTGCGTATGTAGTCGTATATATCCGATGTCGTGAGTCTCATGGCCTCGGGGTCGTCGGGCGATGCCGTGTCGAAATAGTCGTTGAAATACATGTCGGCACTGTTGAGTAGGGCATATTTGCGGTTATGCGCCATAACCTCCTCAATGTCAGCATTGTCAAACCAGCGGCGCTCGTTGTTTCTCACTGCGGCTACAGCCTGGGCATAGAGTTGCTCATAGTTGATTGGCTTGTCGGTGTCGATGGGACTTGTCACGTCAACAACAAAGAATCGGCGTGAACCAGACGGGTCGCTCAACACGTCGGTCATGTTTGAGGTGGCCATAAACGATGCACGTCTCCGCTCAGCCTCTACACGGCGCGAGTAAGGTCGCTTGATTGCTATGCTCGCAAGTTGAATGGTGTTCTTGAGGAATCCCTCCTGAGTCTTCTTGGATATGCTGTTAAACTCGTCGATGTTTATCAGAAGGAAATCCACCATCGACTGCATCACCAACTTCTGGTTGTCAAACTTCAGGTTGTCGAGATAGCCCCAGCGCAAGTCCTGTGGCAGGAGCTGTCGGCAAAAGGTCGATTTGTGATAGCCTTGGGGAGCCACGAGCAACGGGACGATACTATTGCCATACCTGCTGTTGTAGCCCATCCATTGTGCCACCATACCATAGAACCACATTCTGAACCACTGTTTCCACTGCACCAGGTCGGTTTTCACCCTATCGGCAAGGTCGCCTATATGGTCATGTCCGTCCCATTTGTCCGAAAGATGGAATAGATAGTCTTCCACGGGGTCAATCACACGTATGTGCGACGAGTTAAGATAAATAATGACATCCTTAGGTCGGGCTTCGACACCGGAGAGTCGGGCTTCGAGCGACAAACCATTGATAAAGCGCGTGTCTGCAACCCTCCATCCCCAGTACGGCTTTTGTTTGTCCAAATACTCTGTTGCTCCCCTCACGGTGTTATACCTAAACTCGTATTTTCCCGAAAGGAAAGAAATAAGTGCTCCAACCTCGTTGTTATCATCGGGTTTGATATTTTCAGTCTGCGACATTGGTGCCAGTTCCACACCATCGACATCCAATGGCGTCGTTTTTTCCATGAGTAACGGTGCAGCGTCAGCACTGATGAGGCAGTTTGCCATCACTGGGGATGAGCCGTCTTTGATGCCCGCAGGCGACACGGGTACATTAAGCAGCGACGAGTAGATGGCGGCTGCCACCTTATAGGCCTTGCGATAGAATTGTTCCATCTCTGCCTCGTTCTCACGGCGTGGCAGGTCGGGCAATGTCACTCGTGCGATTATCTTCAGCGTGCGTCCGCTCGACCCTATGAAGGTGGCTATTGTGAAGGGCACTACTTTAGTGAGCTGTTTCAGTTGCGCAATTCTGTTCTCTTCTTCTATGGCACTTGTCGAGAGTAACAGCATGTCGGTATAGTCTTTCACCACAAGAGCGCCATTGTCTGACTTCTTCAGGCATGCCGATGCATATATGCGATGCATCGACTCATGCTTGTCAATCATATATGGGTCGGCATTCTTCACCTTAAAGCGAAGTATTATACCATATCTGAGATTTCTTCTACAGAAAGCCTTGTCATTTCCGCAATTTGTTCAATAGGTATTCCTGCCGTCTTCATAGCTTTCGCTGAAATAAGCAAGGCAGAGCGTTGCTCTTCCAACTGTGCAGACTGCTCTTCCAACTGTGCAGACTGCTCAGCAATCCTTTGGTCACGCCTCATTATTGCTGTATCACGTGTTTCAATGGCAGAGAAATATTCGTCCTCTACGTTCATATCCTGACGCAATTTTGCATCAGAGGCAGCGACAAGAAGACGGTGCAGGATATGCTCCATCTCCGCATCCCCACGGTAGGTATCTTCGTCTATATTTAATACTTGGCGGTTATTGCCGTCCTTGTTTGTCTGGTCGAATACGCTCAGAACCTCAACAAGTCGGTTGTTTACACGACCATGAAGAAGAGGTATTTGGACGATAATACTGTCATGTACAAGACTTTCAACGAAAGGGTCGGGCATTCCTTTGGTAACCTCAACACCGTCATAGTCGTATGACTTGTGTCGGACATAAAGAACAGGTTCCTCTATTTCCCCTACACGATGCCCAAGAAGATATACGGTTATCATAGGTATGCCATAGCCGTTAGGGTTATCATCCTTCAAGATGTTGTCGGGGTTGGCGTATTGCGTACCGAGGTATTGTCGGAAACGCAATGTTTCCGTCTCAAGCCAAGTCTTCTGAAGCTCTATCAGCACAAGTTTAAGACTGCCATCATCCTGACGGACTTTGGCGCCGAAGTCGATACGGAACATAGAAATCTTGTCACGTGTGCCGTTGGTGTATTCATGTTTGCGCATCTCTACCTCTACCACCTCTCTCTTAAGAAGGGCGGAAAGCACAGTCTTGGCCACGCGATTGTCCTCCATGAGGTATTTGAAAACCGCGTCATAAATCGGATTTGCAATACTTATCATCATAGTCGTATATACTTTAGTTTGGTGCAAAGATAATAATTATTGCTGCAATAAAGAAACAAATGGCAGATATTTAATGTTTTTTATACGATTAGTGTTCATCTCTTACCTTGCTAGTTGAATCCGCAAAGGTAGATACAACTATTGGAATGTTATTTTTTGCACTATTTGTCCAGGGTCGATGATGGAAAGAGTCAGGTGGTGATTGCTGGCTCCTTTGCGAAGAGGGAAGGTGAGCACGAACTCCTTGCGGTTTTCAAGCACCTGTATCTTCCATTCGCGGCCCCATTCCTGGAATTTGTTTTCACATACTATGGATTTACAGTCATCTACACTCACGGCGAACTTGTTGCTGCGGTCGTATGCCACAGGCCACATAGGAACAACACTGATGCAAACGGATATTGAATCGGCACCTGGATTGATAATACTTGAAGGGATGGGGATAGATACCGACCCGAGATGCTCGAAGTCGAGTGGCTGCCCCATCTGAAGGGCTTTCCAGTCGGTGCCGATGCCTTCGAGGATGCGGAAAGGAGATGGAAGCTCTATAGTAGTGAAATCAAGTTTGTGAGCAAGCTCCGGATGCCGTTGACTGTCGGGAAGACGATAAGCATCGGTAGGCTCATCCACGAGTTCTGGCATATTCTGATACAATGCGGTAAAGCCAGGGGGAATCTCTGAAATTATTTGGTCCCATTTGCCGTCAAAGAGTGAATGATAGCGGTCGATAAGCCCCTGTAAGCGTGTGTTAGCGTCTCTCGACTGCATGGCATACATTGTGTTGCCCGTCTCGTGATTGGCTTGCGCGTATAGGAACCTACGGTTCATCTGGAAGGCAGAATGTGTGGAATAACCCAGCATCTCGAAGAGAGAGGGACGCAGGTTCTTATCGACAGAGTTCTCTATGGCGTCGTATGCAAAACAGATGTCCTGATACTGTTGGAGTCTTTTCTGTGCGCTACCGGTCTCAAACGAGAAGTCGGAATCGTGCAGACGGCTGTATTCGGGCGTGTCCCATTCCATCTCATAGCCCATGAACTCTGGTTTGCGATCCCATGCCAAACGATAGTAGTTGTCGAGGATATACTGGAATGTGCCCTGATGTTCTTTCCCAAAGGTACGGGCAAGCCATTGTGCCTGCCATTTGTTGGCATTGTCGTAGCTGAAGGCCGTGAAATCGTATGCCATATCAAAAAACATCTGTGTCTCAATCTCCATCAGTTTGATGTCGCCCACATTTAGCAGCCAGTATCGGTTTGCCCCGGCGGTATATGCCTTGAGCAGTTCCTCGTACATAAGTTGTGGGGCAGTGGTGGCAATCCACAGGTTGTCGTGAGGTGTGCCAAGGTAGCTCAGGTGATAATACACACCACTTCCGCCACTGCGTTTCTGTTCGGCGGCATTGCTTACACGTTTCATATAGCCATAGTTGTCGTCGGGCCAAACTATGGTAATATCGTCGGGCACTCGCAATCCGGAATCATAGATGTCGAGAGTCTCCTTGTAAGGAACGAAGATCTGTTTCAGTTGGTTGGCTTTCTTGCCTTTGTATTTCTCGAGTATCTTGCGCTGTTCGTCAAATACCTTCTCGAGTGTGCGTGCCCTGTCCGTGGGGTCAGTGCTTCCCTTCATGGCCTCGTCATGCAAACCGCGCATACCCATAGTGTATATGTTGTCATATTGTGCAGTTTCGCGGATACGGTCGTCGAGTTTCTTTAGTATTCTTTCCTTGTTGGTTTCGTAGTTCCACTCGCCGTCGCGGTTCTTGTCCCATTCCCATGGCGAGGCATTGTTGAAGAGCAATGGTTCGCAATGGCTGGTTGTTATCATAATGCCCCATTTGTCGGCCATAACCTGACTTTCGGGATGGCTGTAGAAGGCGCCGGTGCAGGTGTGCATGGCAGGAGCAAGCATGTTTCCTTTAAGGCGTAAGATGAGTTCGCATACACGGTCGTATGTCTTCGGACCGATGTCGCCCAACTCCTTTTCGAAGTTTCGTTCCGCCCAAGTCTTCAGGCCCCAGTCCTCGTCGTTGATAAATATTCCACGATATTTGATTGTTGGCGACTTACTGACATACGTTTCCTGGTAGTCATATACCTTTGGATTATTCTTATCTACAGGGATATCAGCAAACCAATACCAGGGGTTGACGCCAATCTGTTCACTTATATGAAATACTCCGTAAGCCAATCCTCGTGCGTCAGAACCGGTGATATAGATATTCTGCCTGTCGGTGTCAATGGCATAACGTTCCCATTTTTTGCGCAGTTCTTTGTGGCGTGATGTCTTGTTGGCAGTGGCGAGTATGATGTTCTGACCCTTGCCCTTGCTTGTGCTTACCGTGGGTTTGATGCCCGACACACGTTCGATGTCTTCCGACAGTACCTTTGCCATTTGCCTTGCCAATGGATGGTCGGAGGGGTTATACACGATAGTTGACTTGGTAAGGTCGTTAGCTTGAAGTGCCAAGCAACAGCTGTTTAACACAAACAGGAGGATAAATTTATATTTCATCATATTGCGGGTTATATAAGTTATTTTTGGTTTGCAAAGGTAATATTATATTTTCAAACATCCAAATAATTATTTATCTGTTTCATCGCATTAACCGCTTATGAAACAAAATCTAAAAATAATGAAACGATTTTCTTTGGTTTTGTCGATGAAATGGATTATCTTTGCACCGAAATTAATACTTACAACTAAAATGCTCATCAATTATTCTATTATTAGACGTTGTTTATTTGTCTTGTTACTGACATTTTTGCCATTTGCAGCCTATGGTATAAGCGGAAAGCTGTATGAATATGACAAACTCACGAATAGTCTTGTCACAAAGTTGTGCCAAGACAAATATGGGTATGTGTGGATAGCATCCGACTTTGGACTTAACAGGTTTGATGGTTATCATTTCGTCCACTATCATTATAGTAGCCGTGACACCCTTTCTATTCCTCACAATCTTGTGCGTTCTTTATTTTGTGCCAAGAATGGTGAGATGTTTATTGGAACGGGTAAGGGATTGGCGCGATATGACTATACCACAGACAAGTTTCATCGATTTGCCTTCCCCAGGGATATCCAACCGAGGGTGAATTCCATTGCTGAACTGCCATCAGGAAATCTTCTTGTCAGTACCGCAGGTTACGGAATATTCGTCTTAAACCGTAAGGATATGACGCTCTGGGAGGAAAAGAGTTTTTCCACCTTAGCTTCGAATGATTATCTGATGGAGATATTTATTGAAACTCCCAATACCGTGTGGTGTATTACCAATGACAGACAGATAATCCGCTTTACTGTCAAAGGTGAGCGAGCTGTTGGCATTAAGAGGTTTAAATTTGAGGACGCTTATTCGATAAAAATCATCAAGGGAGTCAAAGGCAGTCCCTTTTTCGTGATGAGCAATTTATGTGTGCGATATGACCGGCGAAGTAACAAACTTGTTGATACGGGTTATAAGATGCCGCAAGGACAAAGTATTGAATCTGCTCATTTAGCGAGGAATGGCAACCTGTATATAGGAACCTCCGGAGGGGGATTGTATGTGATAAAGAAAGGTGAGACCCAAGCTCACAAGGAAGATACATATAATGGATATTATAATTTGGACTGCCTTACCATTAGTTCGATAATGGAAGACCGTAACGGTAATTTATGGATTACATTTCCTCATCATGGAGTCTTTCTTTGCAGTATTGCGCGTAAGCAATTCCAATCTTACAACTTCATGATTAATGGAAGTCTCCATTCGCATGGCTTTACTTCTATTACATCCGATGGGGCTGATGGCGTTTATTGTGTGGCGCTCCATAAGGGTCTATACCATATTGATGGACTGGGTAATGTCAGGAAATGCGAAGGTGCACCTTCGTCTTGCAGTGCAGTGATGCGCGATAGTAAGGGTAGAATGTGGTTGGGCACATGGCGCTCAATGTTTCTCTATGACCCTGTTGCTGACAAGAGTACGCTTTTTGATGATTTAGGGTTAAAGGGTGTTCCGTTCGTTTTCGAAGATAAACTGGGCAATATCTACATATCCGTGTTTGGAGAGGGATTCGCGATATATGACGGTAAAAGTGATAAGTTAAGGTACTATAACAGTCGTACTACGGCTAATGACAAGGTGAAATTAGCCAACGACTGGATTGGTCAAATGATTTGCGACAATGAGGGAATGGTTTGGATAACATCTGCAAGCGGTACTTGGTGTTTTAATCCTGCTACAAAACGGTTTGTAGATGTTAGTTCAGAGATAGGTATTCTCCGCGACAAGGTCTCGTTAACTTTGGTCGAGACCAAAGATCACAATATATTAATTGGTACTGAAAATGGGGTGTATGTATATGACCGTAAAAAACATACCACCTACCCCTTGCCAGGGGGCGAAGCTATAGAGGATATTAGAATAGCAGGATTGCTATGCGATGCCCATGGCGATGTGTGGATTAGTACGATGAAGGGATTATGGCAATATGATTATAAGGAAAGAAAACTGATTAGTCACGTAGGCAATAGTGGAATAAGAGACAATGAGTTTTGTCTTGGGGCATTCTGCCGTCTTCCTAATGACATGATATTATTTGGTGCCAACAATAATATTACCGCTTTCTATCCTGATGTGGTTAGAAGCAGCAAAAGGGTTAACGGGGAAGTGCATCTTACGAGGTTTGCCACTGTAAACAAGGTGGAGAATCCCTTTGCCGACAAGTTTGTTGTACCATGGGACGACAACCGATTCACCATGGAATTCTCATTGCTCAATTATCAGAATGTTGCCAGTGTCAACTACGAATACCGTATGAATGGCGGCAAATGGATAGCCTTCGATAATGATGGTAACTCCTTGACGTTCACAAAACTGAAATCAGGTACATACGACATCGAGGTGAGGGCTACAAGCAATGGATGGTATTCAAATGACGTGAAACGCATTACTGTCGTGGTTGAGTCGCCATGGTATGCGTCATCTACGGCAATAGTAATATATCTTTTGCTCGCCGTTCTCCTTATCTTATATATAGGTGTAGGAATACGTCGCCGCCAGAGGGCTCGCTTTGAGGAAGAGAAGGTAAAACTGCTTATCAATGCTACCCATGACATCCGTTCGCCCTTGACACTTATCATAGGACCATTGGAGAAACTTAAGTCACTTGTCAGCAAAACCACAGACAGTGTGAATGCCAAGGAAATGGCATCCTATCTGAGTGTTATAGAGCGTAATACCGAGCGTCTGCTCCTTCTTGTCAATCAGATACTCGACGTTCGCAAGATAGACAAACGGCAGATGAAACTCAAATGCAAGGAGACCGATATGGTTGAGTTTGTGGAGAAATCATGCAAGATGTTTGAGTATAATGCCAAGGAGCAAGGTTATGAATTCACGTTTAATCATCCCGCCGACGTGAAGATTAAGGCATGGATAGACCGTCTGCACTTTGAGAAGGTGTTGGGCAACCTGCTATCCAATGCATTCAAATACACCCCGGGAGGTGGACAGATAAGTGTGGATCTAAGCTCTGACGACAAGACCATGACATTGAAGGTGACAGACAGTGGAGTGGGTATCAGCGAAGATAAGCCCTCAAGGCTGTTCGACCGCTTCTATCAGGGTGCTGCCAATGCCGTTTCTGGTATTGCAGGCACAGGTATTGGATTGAATCTTGCGCGCAATGTGGTGGAAATGCATGGAGGAACCATCTCGGCTGCCAACCGCATCGATGGGGTGCGTGGAGCCTGCTTCACTATCACCTTGCCACTCGGCAACTCCCACCTCAAACCAGAGGAGATATATCAGCCAGTGGATGAGCAGTTGTCGTCCAAGAAGGTGATATATCAGAAGTGCAATATTATGATTGTGGATGACGACGAAGAGTTGGCGGCATATACTGCAAGAGAACTGTGCCAGTGGTATCGCATCGATGTGTTCAACGATGGCGAGACGGCATTCAAGGCATTGCTCGATGGCGAATACGACCTTGTGGTGAGTGATGTAATGATGCCAGGTATCGACGGCATAACTCTCTTGAAGAAGATTAAGTCGAACCCACGGATCAACCATATCCCTGTGATACTGCTTACCACAAAGTCGGAGGTGGAAGATCAACTTACGGGAATCAAGAGCGGAGCCGATGCATATATCTCCAAACCTTTCAGCTGCTATATGCTTCATGTACGCATAGATAATCTTGTGGATAATATGCGTCGTCTGCGCGGAAAGTTCAGCGGAGCTCAGCAACAGAGCGACAAGGTGGAGCAGGTGGAAGCCAAAGGATATTACGACGATATGATGAAGAAAGTGATGAAGTCGGTGAACGAGCATCTTTCTGACTCTGACTTTTCAGTTGATGTGCTTGCCTCCGAGGTAGGAATGAGCCGTGTGCAGCTACATCGCAAGATAAAGGAGTTGACGGGCGTATCGACGGGTAAGTTTATTCGTAATATTCGTATGGAGCAGGCCGGACGTCTAATCAAGGAAGGCAGAATCAATGTTGCCGACGTGGCATATAAAGTGGGATTTAACGACCAGACCTACTTCTCCACAGTGTTCAAACAATACTATGGAGTGCCCCCTTCTGAATACGGAAAAACTAAAAAATAGCACTTGTGAATATCCCCGAAATGTAACATCAACGCAATATCAATGTAACATTTCGGGGCTTTTTTTTTTGATTTCATCGTGTTTTTTTTCATATTGAAAGAAATCTAAAACCATCTGAAACGATTTTCAAGGCATATCTTATATATAATGTTTAACTTTGCGGCGCAAATCTGTGGATGCAGACGAGCATAAACCGAATTGATTCTAAAAAAATAATAGTATTTACCAAAAAAAACAAGAAGATCAATGAAGAAAGTTAAACAACTGATCAGACGGTCTATTCCGCTACTGATGATGCTTCTATTCTTTGCTGCCACAGCAAGTGCGCAGCAGGGCATCGATGTGACGGGAACAGTAGTCGATAGTAATGGCGAGTCCATTATCGGCGCAACCGTCAAAGTAAAGGGAAGTTCTTCCGTTGGTACAGTGACCGACTTCGATGGTAACTTCAAATTGAAGGTGCCATCCCAAAACTCGGTGCTGGTCATTTCGTACATCGGAATGAACACTAAGGAAGTGAAGGTGGGCAGTAATAAAGCCCTGAGAGTAGAGATGACCGACGACAACAAGGTGCTCGAAGAAGTGGTTGTCGTGGGTTATGGTCAGCAGAAGAAGGTATCGGTGGTGGGAGCCATCACCCAGACCGACGAGAAGGTGCTTCAGAAGCACGAGGGTGTGAGCAGCCTTGGACAGGCTCTCACTGGTAATCTCCCCGGTCTTATCACCTATTCTTCTACAGGTATGCCTGGTGAGGAAGAACCGAAAATCATTATTCGTACCCAGACCTCATGGAACAACTCCGACCCTCTCGTGCTTGTAGATGGTATCGAGCGCCCGATGTCGAGTGTCGATATGTCGTCGGTGGCGAGTGTCTCGGTGCTCAAGGATGCCTCTGCCACGGCGGTATATGGTGTGAAGGGTGCCAATGGTGTTATCCTTATCACAACAAAGCGCGGACAGGAAGGCAAGGCTGTGGTCAACCTCAAGGCCAACATAACAATGAAGGTTGCGTCGAAGTTGCCGGAGAAGTATGACTCTTACGACACATTCATGCTTAAGAACCGTGTGCTCCAGCGCGAGTTTGCAAAGAACGGCGCAGGTGCGTGGGCAGGCGTGAAGCCGATGGCAATCATCGACAAGTATCGCAATCCTGCCAACATTGAGGAGTGGGACCGTTATGCCAATGTTGACTGGGAGGATGAACTCTTCCGTAGCAGCACAATGTCCTACAACCTCAATGCCAACATCTCCGGTGGTACAAAGTTCGTCAAGTACTATGCTGCCGTTGACTACAGTCACGAGGGTGACCTCTTCAAGCAGTTCAAGAACAACCGCGGCTATCAGGCAGGTTACGGCTTCAACCGCGTGAACATGCGCTCGAACATCGACTTCAAACTTACGGGCACTACCGACTTCTCGGTGAACCTCTTCGGCAGCAACGGTGTGCGCACCACTCCTTGGGGCGGTTCCACCAGCGACGGTTTCTGGTCGTCTGTATATCAGACTGCTCCCGATGCTTTCCGTCCTGTTTATTCCGACGGTACCTGGGGTTACTTCGGTCCTTCGCGCGCCGATGCTCCAAATGCGATGTCTCAGCTTGCCAACAATGGTATCGAGAAGCGCACAACCACCCGTCTGAACACCGACTTCGTTCTCAACCAGAAACTCGACTTCGTTACCAAGGGTCTTAGCTTCAAGGCCAATTTCTCTCTCGACAATACATTCGTTGAGTCAGGACGAGGAATCAATGACGGTTCTTTCGAGACCTTCCCCGAGAAGTACATCAACCCTGATACAGGTGTAGAGTCATGGAACGGTACCAACGGTGAGGACAAGCAGGACATTAACAGATGGAATCTCACGGCAGGTAGCATCGACAAGAATGCCACATACCGTAAGATCTACTACTCGCTGCAACTCAACTATGCCCGCCAGTTTGGTAAGCACGACGTGACAGCCATGGGACTCTTCTCTCGCGAGAAGACCACAACGGGTAGTGAGTTTGCCCGCTATCGTGAGGACTGGGTGTTCCGTACAACCTACAACTACGACTTGCGTTATTTCTTGGAAGTGAACGGTGCATACAACGGTTCGGAGAAGTTCGGACCAAACTACCGTTTCGACTTCTTCCCCTCAGTGTCTCTTGGATGGATGCCAACCAATGAGTCATTCCTCAAGGATATCAAGAATCTCGACATGATTAAGTTCCGTGCTTCATGGGGTAAGATTGGTGATGACAATGTGGGTGGTCGCTGGCTCTATTCCGACCAGTGGGCTCTTGGTGGCAATGCATGGATGGGTACTCCTATTGCAACTACACCTTATACTATATATACTTCCACACGTATAGGTAACCCCGACATCCACTGGGAGAATGTAGAGAAGAAGAACTTCGGTGTTGACTTCTCGTTCTTCGAGGGACTGCTCGCCGGTTCGTTCGACCTCTTCAAGGATCATCGTACCGACATCCTTCTCTCAGGAGGCAAGCAGAGCGTTCCCACTTTCTTTGGCGACACAGCTCCCACTCGCAACCTCGGTGAGACTGAGAGTAAGGGTTATGAGCTTGTCCTGCGCAGCAACTACGTATTCCCCAACAAGATGCGTGTGTATGCCAACTTCAATATGACTCATGCCACCAACAAGGTTCTCTTTGCCGACGACCCTGCCTTGAAGGCAGCTTATCGCAAGACAGCAGGATATGCCATCGGTCAGACTCTCACTTATCTCGACTATGGATTTATCCGTTCATGGGACGACATCTATGGAAGCACTGAGCGCATTTCCAATAATGACGTTAAGTTTGCAGGCGACTACCTCATCATGGACTTCAATGGTGACGGTGTAATCGACGACAACGACCAGGCTCCTTACAAGTACTCTGGTATTCCTCAGAACACATATTCTACAACCGTAGGTTTCGAATACAAGGGATTCCAGATTTCGGCTCAGTTCTATGGTGTGACCAACGTGACACGCTATGTTGACTTCCCGACCTTCAACCGCAACCGTAACCTTGCGTTCGTAGAGGGTTCTTACTACACCATCAACAATCCCGACGGTGAACTTACCCTGCCACGTTATGGTACGACAATGCCTACTGGCGGTAATGGAACACGCTATCTCTACGATGGTTCATACGTTCGTCTGAAGAACCTTGAGATTGCATACACCTTCACTGGCAAGTTTATCCAGAAGCTCAATCTCAAGTCACTGAGAATATATCTCAACGGCGACAACCTGCTCCTGTGGACAGACATGCCCGACGACCGTGAGTCAAACTTCAGCGGTGGAGGCGGTTCAGGTGCATATCCTACCATGCGTCGATTCAACCTCGGTGTGAACTTAACTCTTTAAATGAAGAGTGAAGAATGAAGAGTGAAGAATGTTCTAAATGAAGAATTCTTAAACAAAAAAAACAATTATGAAGAAATATATTAAGTCACTTATAGCATTTGTACTGGCAATGCCACTTGCCACCTCGTGCACCGACTATCTCGACAAGGCGCCTGGTAGTGACATCATGCCTACCGACCCCTATAAGAACTACACCAACTTCCAGGGTTTTATAGAGGAACTGTACAACTGCATACCCAACATCACCGCCAACAACTGGCACCAGTGCTGGAACTATGGTGAGGAGGAGATGATAGAGCCGGGAAACCGTCCGCGCTTCTTCGCCAACGACATTGACGAGGGAAACTACTGGGAGTGGAACACTCGTGAGTATAGCCACTGGAGAGCTGGCTATAACGACGTGAATAATGATGACCCGAAAACCCATGCCCACTACTATGGCTACTGCTGGCATGGCATCCGCAAGGCAAATATGGGTATCGCTTCTCTTGACAAGATTGTGAAGGCTACGCAGGAAGAGCGCAACCTCATTGAGGGACAGCTATACTTCTTCCGTGGATTCTTCCATTTTATGCTCATGCAGTATTGGGGAGGTCTCCCTTACATCGATACCGACCTCAACGGACAGCCGCTCAACCTGCCACGTCTAACTTATCAGGAAACAGCCGACAAGGTTGCCGCCGACTTGCAGCATGCCGCCGACTTGCTCCCGATGGATTGGGACCAGACTGCTGTGGGTAAGGCTACTCTCGGAAACAACAACCTGCGTATCAACAAGATTATGGCTCTCACCTTCCTCGGCAAGAACCTGCTCTTTGCCGGTTCGCCTCTGATGAACAAGGTGTCGGGTGGTGCAGCTACCTACAATGCCGAATACTGCAAGCGTGCTGCCGAGGTCCTCGGTCAGGCTCTGAAACTCTGTAAGGAGACCGGACGCTACGAACTTGCACCATGGGAGAAGTATCAGGACGTGTTCATCACCTACAACCAGGGCGACAAACTCCCAGGTCTGAAGGAAGCCATCTTCTTCGAGGATGTGCGTGGTGGTATGGTCCGTTATCGCTGGAACCAGATCAACGACTGGATGTCCAACGAGATTCTTGCCTCCGGTATCAAGATATTCCCGACCGCAGGATATGTTGACCTCTTCGGTATGGCAAACGGAAAGCCTATCAAGGATATCACCAAGGCAGACCCTGAAAGTGGTTATGACCCTGAACATCCTTGGCGCAACCGCGACCCGCGCTTCTACTACAACTTCATCTACGACGGTGTGAACGTAGTTAAGAACAAGTCAGCTTTCAACAACGACAAGGAGTTGTGCTACGCCAGCCTCTATACCGATGGTAAGATGCGCACCAAAAACCCCACCAAGGCATGTATGACAGGATATATGAACAAGAAGTTCTGCCACCAGTGGCTCAACACTACCGACGGATATCGCGACGGTGTAGGTTTCTGGCTTCAGCTCATGCGTCTTGCCGATGTTTATCTGATGTATTCAGAGGCAGTAGCCAACGGATTCGGTTCATTGACAGCTACAGCAGGCGGATTCTCGATGAATGCCCTTGATGCTATCAACACCATCCGCGATCGTGCCGGTGTGGGACATGTTGATGCAGCTTACACAGGTTCTGTGGATAAGTTTATGGAAGAGCTTCGTCGTGAGCGTGCCGTAGAGCTTTCGTTCGAGGGTCATCGCTTCACCGACCTACGTCGCTGGCTCCTGCTCGATAAGGCTCCCTACAACCAGAAGAAGGCGGTTTATTTCGACCGTGGCTCTGATGCCCAGGATATCTACGATGACCCGCAGAACGCCAAGGTGCTCAACATTCGCGAGGAAGTCATCCTGCAGCGCAACTTCTCAGAGAAGCACTACTGGTTCCCGTTCCTCCGCGACGATGTCGATATGTTTGAGGAGTTCAAACAAAATCCAGGATGGTAATCGCGCAGAGCGCGAAATTAAAAAATTAAAATATTAAAGAATTAAAGTTCGTTTACGACTTATTTTATGATTATGAAGATAAACAAGATAAACAAATTGGCAGCTATGATGGTCATCGCCCTCGCACCTTCGTGCGTGACGGTGGCAGCCGAGGATGCCGACACCACCAAGGTCAACCTTGCCTTCCGCCAGAAGGACAAGCAGGACTTGCTTGGAGGTGTTGACCAGGTCGATATCAAGGAGCTGATAAAGAAAGACTACAATCAGGGTAGTCTCGACGGTCTTCAGAGCTTAGTGGGCGGTTATTCCGGCACCACATGGCAGCAGTGGCCTCTCGTACTTGTTGACGGAATGCCGCGTGACGCATCAAAGGTTGACCCTACACAGATTGAGAACATCACCGTGATGAAGGCAGCAAGTGCCGTCATCCTTTATGGTAGCCGTGCCTCTAAGGGCGCAATCCTCATCACTACCAAGCGTGGCGAGGCTAAGCCTATGTCTATTGACCTCCGTGTCAACAGCGGTCTGTATGTGCCGAAGTCTTATCCGCAGTATCTCAACGCTGCCGAATATATGACCTACTACAACCAGGCGTGCGAGAACGACGGCCTGAAGCACAAGTATGACGATGCCACAATATACAATACTGCTGCCGGCACCGATCCCGACCGTTATCCCGACCTCAAGTATTACAACGACGACAACCTTCGCAAGGTGTATAACAAGACAGAGGTTATCGGTGAGGTATCGGGTGGATCAGAGAAGGCACGCTACTATGCCAACTTCGGCGCTCGCTACAACAATGGTCTTATAAAGGTTGGTGACCACAAGAACGACAACAACTGGAAGTTTAATGTTACGGCAAATGTCGATCTCGACATCACCGACTGGCTTACTGCCTCAACAAACGTCGGCGTTATCGTTGAGGATGCTTACACAAGCCGTGGCGACTTCTGGGGCGAGGCTTCTTCCTTGCGTCCCAACTGGTATAATCCTCTCCTGCCCATCGACAGAATGGATTTGAACAACCTCGACATCCAGAACATCATCACCAATGCCAACTACAAGCCAGGTGACAAGTATCTGCTCGGCGGACTCTCCACCAATACAACAAGTATGTATGGTGACGCCAACTTCGCAGGATATATTCGCGACAAGTATCGCGACTTTATGTTCAAGATTGCACTCGATGCCGACCTCTCGATGATTACCAAGGGTCTGCGCTTCCGCACAGCCTTCGACATCGACTATTGGGACTATTACTCTGAGGGTTACAAGTTGCAGTATGCCGTATATGAGCCTACATGGGCCAACATGAACGGTAAGGACATGATCGTAGGCCTGAAGCAGTATAACAAGGACCAGCAGACTACCAGCGAGTTTGTGGGCAGTTCAAGTGACAGCCAGACAATGATGTTCTCGGCACAGTTTGACTACAACCGCACGTTCAACAAATATCACAATGTGGCAGCTACTCTCGTTGGATGGGGCTTCCAGATTCAGAAGGCAAAGGATGCTGACCATGGCAGTGATGACGGTCTTGGACAGGGTAGCGACGCACATCGTACAAGCAACGTCAATCTTGGTTTGAATCTCGACTACAACTTTGCTCATCAGTACTATGTACAGGTTGGTCTTTCTCTCGTTCATTCAGCCAAGATGCCTGAGAACAACCGCGATGCTCTCTCACACTCCTTCGCCCTCGGATGGCGCCTGAGCAAGGAGAAGTTTATGCTGAACGTGAAGTGGATTGACAACCTGAAGCTCTCTGCCGCATATTCAAACATCTATCAGGACCTCGACGTGAGCCAGTATTATATGTACAAGGCCACATACAATTACGAGGGCACATGGCAGCAGTGGGCTGATGGAAAGAATGGTGGTTGGTATAACCTGATGAAGCAGGGTGGTAACGACGACATGAAGATGATCAACCGTAAGGAGTGGCGTGTAAACCTTGAGGGTTCGCTCTTCAACCGCTTTGTGACATTCGACATCAACCTCTATACTCAGGACACCAACGGATTGTTGGCAAGAGGTAGTGCAACAACCTATCCGTCATACTATAACTCTCTCGGTTCGTTCCTTCCTTACATCAACTTCAATGCTGACCGCCGCCAGGGTATCGACTACAACGTGACGTTCAACAAGAAGGTAGGTGAGGTTGAGGCTTCTCTCGGCTTCGTCGGAGGCCTTGCCAAGAACAAGGCTCTCATACGCGACGAGAACAATGGTGACAACACCTATCTCAACCGCCAGGGACAGTCGCTCTACGGCTCATGGGCTTATGTGTGCGAAGGCTACTTCAAGGACCAGGCCGACATAGACGCTCATGCAGAGCAGAAGTTCGGCGAGGTTAAGCCTGGAGACCTGAAATACAAGGACATCAACGAGGATGGCATTGTTGACGACAAGGACCAGGTTAATCTTGGCAATGGTACTCCCACATATTATTATGGTATGAATCTGACCTTGAAGTGGAAGAACTTTACGTTTTTTGCCCGTGGTACAGGACAGGCAGGTGGTATCGGTTACAAGAACAGTAGCTACTACTGGATTAACGGCGAGAAGAAGTACTCGGAGGTAGTGCTTGGAGCATGGACTCCCGAGACTGCTGCCACAGCCACCTATCCTCGTCTTACCACTACCGGAAACGACAACAACTTCCGCAACTCTACCTACTGGCAGTACTCCACCAACTACTTCAAGCTCGACAAGGTACAGGTGACCTACGACATGCCAAGCAGCTGGTTTGAGAATAAGATTGTAAAGGGCATGAGCTTATATCTCAGCGGAAGCGACCTGCTCACTATCGCCAAGGAGCGCAAGCACATGGAGATGAGTCTCGGCAGTCCTCAGTGCCGCTTCTATAACCTCGGTGCTACAATCAAGTTCTAAACTTGAGATTAAGAAATTAAAGAATTAAAATATTAAAGTTCTTGTGACTTTTAAAAATAATATGTCAATGAAGAAATATATTTTTATAGCAATGGCGACAATGATGGGACTCACAAGCTGTGACGACCTCTTTTCGCCTGCCAATGACAACTTCAAGGACTTGTCGATGATAGAGACTGACAACAACTTCGGTCAGAGCTTCCTCATGGACGGTTATTCCGCCATACCGGGTTATTATAACAATACGGATTGGGCTACCGACGATGCTGTCACCAACGACAAGACCAACAATATGATGAAGATGGCTACTGGTTCATGGACATCCAACTACAACCCTGTAGATTGTTGGGGAAGGAGCTTGGCTGCCATCCAGTATCTGAACATCTATATCGCCAACGGCGAAAAGGTGAACTATGTGAAAGATCCCGCCGCCAACGAACTCTTCCGTATGCGCACTATGGGTGAGGCTCATGGTTTGCGCGCCCTCCACTACTACTATCTGCTCCGTGCTCATGGCGGTGTTAGCGGCGGGGGTGAGTACCTCGGTGTGCCACTTCTGCTTGAATTCCAGGATGCGGCAGCTGATTTCAACCAGCCCCGCGCAACCTTCTCAGATATCTACAAGCAGATTGAAAGCGACCTGAAGAAGGCAGAAGAACTGCTTCCTGATGTATATGGCGACCTTAACAGCGATGATGACGTGCCCGAAAAGTATCGCGGCATCAGCACCCAGTATGGTGTATATAACCGTGCCTTCGGCGACCAACACCGTTTGCTTTTCAGTGGACTCATCGCCAAGTCGTTCCGCTCGCGTCTCACCCTTTTGGCGGCATCTCCTCTCTTTGCAGATGCCAATGCTGCCACTTGGAAGGATGCTGCAGATGCAGCTGCCTCTGTTCTTGACGTGCTTGGCGGTATTGACGGACTCGATCCCAATGGTGTGACCTATTATGACAATGACTCCGAAATTAATAGTTTTGCTTCGGGTTCAGTTACTAAGGAAATCATATGGCGTGAGAACGTGGGTAGTGCAAATACCTCTTTGGAGGAAGAAAACTATCCACCCTCGCTCTTCGGCAAGGGACGCACCAACCCCACGCAGAACCTCGTGGATGCCTTCCCAATGGCAAGCGGTTATCCAATCAGCGAGAGCGATGAGTATGACTCCAACTCTCCTTTCGACAACCGCGACCCTCGTCTTTTGACGTATATCCTCTGCAACGGTCAGCCGGCAGGTCCTTCGGGTACAGCCATCTATACAGGCTCTGACGCTGGTAAGGATGGACTGAACTACATCGAGACATCAACCCGCACTGGCTACTATCTCAAGAAGCGCCTGCGCCAGAGTGTCAACTGCGATCCCACTTCAAAGAACAGTAAGATTCACTTCAATCCACGCATACGCTCTACCGAGATTTTCCTCAACTATGCAGAGGCAGCCAACGAGGCATTCGGACCTACAAATGATGGCGGACATGGCTATTCTGCCTACGATGTTATCAAGGCGATCCGCAAGCGTGCCGGACTGGGAGTTAACGGTGAAGATCCGTATCTCGAGAGTATCAAGGACAACAAGGACAAGATGCGTGAGCTTATCCGCAACGAGCGTCGTCTTGAACTCTGCTTCGAAGGCTTCCGCTTCTGGGATCTCCGTCGCTGGAAAGCCAACCTCAATGAGACTGCAAAGGGCGTTGACATCAACAACCTGGTTGTAAATTATATAGAGGTAGAGCACCGCAACTATAAGGATTATATGTACTATGGACCTATCCCCTACAGCGAGACTCTGAAATACAGCAATCTCGAGCAGAACAAGGGATGGTGATACTAATTAGAAATTAGGAATTAGAAATTAGGAATTTTATGAAAAAGTTAATATATTCAATGTTTGCCGCATTTGCGGCACTTGCGATGACATCGTGCGAGTCGGGAAACCCCGAGTTTGACGACTTCGAATATCAGACGGTGTATTTCGCAACACAATATCCTGTGCGCACCGTTGAGTTAGGCAAGGATCAGGAGGTTGACCTTACCCTCGACAACCAGCACAAGGTGAGAGTGACTGCCACCATGGGCGGTTCCTACGGCAACAAGCGCGACATCACTGTAAAGATTGCCGTTGACCCGACACTCTGTGAGGGTTTGTCATTCGACAATGGCACCCCCATTGAGGTACTGCCTTCCACTTATTATAAGTTGGCTTCCGACCAGATTGTCATCCCCGCAGGTAGCATCTTAGGTGGTGTTGAGGTGGAGCTTACTGATGATTTCTTTGCGGACGCAAAGTCACTCGACAAGAACTATGTATTGCCTATCCGCATGACAAGCATTGTAAGCGGTGCTGACTCTATCCTTGAGAACAGGGACTTTGTGCTCTATGCCATCAAGTATGTCAATCCCTATCACGCATACTACCTGCGCCGCGGTGTTGACAACGTGAATATCGATGGAGCTAATTCTACCGTTGTACGCCGAAAGGAGTATATCGAGTACGACGAGAGTGTGTCTATGAGTTCCCTTTCTCTCACAGGCAATTCCTTGCCACTGTTCTTCAAGGATGAGGCTGGTATCGACCAAACAGTGGTGCTTAATCTCAATTTCGGCAACGACGGTTCCTGCACTGTCACCAGCGGAACCGCAGGTGTAGAGGTGAACGGTAGCGGTAAGTTTGTGGAAAACGGCGAGAAGAAAGCCATCTCCAACCAAGACCGCGATGTCATCTATCTCGACTACAATGTGAAGCTTAATGACAAGGTCAGCTATGCCACCAAGGACACACTCGTGCTCCAGGCCCGTGGTATTGCACCCGAAACATTCACTTTAAAATAAGCAATGACAATGAAGAATATAAAGCATTATTTCGCTATCACGGCCATCTCACTCCTTGTAGTGGGATGCGCCGAGGAGCGCGAGTCAGATTTCATGGTTGAGAAGCCCGCATCGACCGTGATGCATAACTTCCTAAGCAGTTTCCCCAACCTTAAGGAATCTGCCGCTGACAAGAACACCAATGTCGCTATTTCTCTTCCCGTAAGCGACTTTACGGGCAAGGGCACTAAGTATAGTCTTGCCATCAACAACTTTTCAGCTATTGCTCCAACAGGAGATTTCAGTATGCTTTCACGTATGGAAGATGGTGGCAAGGTGAACGCTTCTGAGTTGTTTACCTTAGGTGAGGCCGCTACAGGAAATGGTATGGAGGTGTTCGGTCCTGCCATTCTGTCCTACACTGGTCAGCGCGGTAAGCAGATGCGCGAGCTTATTGCAGATGTTTACCTCGAAGGCGAGCCTTGCAAAGACAAGGACAATGTGATGGATTTCGAGGATATGGCTATCGGAACACAGTTGCCCACCAACGGTACGAAATGTACTGCCGAGGTGGTTGCTAATCCCGATGGTGACGGTAATGTGGTTCATATCACTACTACTGCAACCAAGGCATATCCTGTGTTTGAGATTACAGTGCCAAAAAATCGCAAACTCTCTGATTATGAGATGCTCTCATTTGACTTATATACCAATGCAGCTGGTGTAAAGGCTATTTTCAATACTCAGTATAACGACAACAAAGTCGTAAATACGGGACTTCCAAATGCCCTGGCTTGTGAAGCAGATAAGTGGAATAAAGAAAAATATGTAATTGGTCTTGTATCTAAACTGAAGCTTACCGAAGAGGACATGGATGTCACTACCTTCAAACTGACAATGGGTTCAAACCTTAAAAATGCTGATTATTACATTGACAACATCAAACTTATCCAGGATCACAATTTGCCTGGAACAACAATTGTCAAGACTCCTGAGGAGAAGGCTGCTATTGTAGATAGTTGTATGAATGTATGGATTAGCGGTATAGTGGGTTCTTCAAAGGGGTATGTGAAAGACTGGACAATTGTCAAGGACCCCATGTCTGACACTGATGGCGAGTTGCTGCGTGTTGGCCTTGAAACTCTTGCCGCTGATGAATTTTATTATCAGGAATATCTCACCGATAATTATGTGCGCAATGCAGTGAAGCATGCTCGCGAGGCAGCTGTTGACACCGCAGGTAATAAGGTAGATATCAAACTCTTTGTCGAGGAGTATGGTTTGAACGAAGGTACAAAGTTTGATCGTCTCAGCCAACAGATCGCCCTTTGGGAGGCTGATGGAACTAAGATAGATGGTATATATACTACTCTACATCTTAATTATTACACTGATGCAACTCTGCAAGCAGAGAACGAGACAGCTGTAAATGACTTTATCGGCAAACTCGCAACTTGTGGAAAACTGGTTAGACTCGATACTAGCATACGTGTAGTTGACAACGATGAGATAATTGCTGCTTCAAGTCTTAGTGAAGAACTGCAGTTTGCCGCCACTGCTTATTTCAATTCTGTCATACGTTCGTTGAAGGAGAAGGTCGGAGCAAACCTCTATGCACTCGTATTCTCAGCCTTCGAGAACAGCAACAATCAGAACATCGGTCTTTGGGACGGCAGTTACAACCGCAAGATCAACTATGCAGGTGTGTCAAATGCCCTTGCCGGCAAAGCAGCCCCCACACAGGCAGATGTAAAGGATTGATAACAATACCATATTAATCCCCATACTTTATAATAAAAATCCCCGAATTGCTTCGGCAGTTCGGGGTATTTGATACATCAAAAACCGCTTTTTGTTACAAATGAGTTTTTTTTCCTTCATTCTGAAACAAATTCAAAGGTTATTGAAATAAAATTTAGCCATTCTATCGGTTTAAAGTTCTAATTTTGCACCGTCGGAATGACAATCTCCGACATTGAGAATTAACACATTAATATTATTAATTTAAAAACATTTATTATTATGAAGAAGTTTTTTACTTATTTGTTCGCGTCTGCAGCATTCTGCATGATCGGAACAGTGAACGCAATGGCTCAGGACGATGAAGTTGTCGAGGATGACCTGCTTCCCGACATGTTTATGAACTGGACAGATCCTGAGAATCCTACTGATGCCAGCGGTGGGTGTGCATACGTAGTCGGAGAGCAAACAGGAATGCCATATGGTGATGGAAATGTTGCCGAGTTCCTTTATGCAGACATTTCTGATTACAACTATCTCGTAGTTACAGTGTCTTCAAAGGCAGCCGACCACGCTTTTCCTCGTCCATTCATTAACCGTACAGAACCTGGACAGCAGGCTACTGACGCTTTCGACGCATCACTGCCAGTTGACTTCAATAAAGATTGGGCAAAGGAGCGCTATATGACAGAAGAAGGCGATGCTGACAATGGCTGGACATATACATTCGACCTCAACAAAATTAAAGAAGACTATGGCTTTGTTCATCTCCACTGTATTAAGGTTGGTGGTTGGTCAGAACTCACTGTTGATGCAATGACTCTTGTCAAGGGCAGTCTTCCTACTGGTGTAGAGAAGGTTTCTGTTAAGGAAGTTCTCGCTGGTCAGCGCTTCAACGTTGCAGGTCAGAAGGTTGGCAACAACGCTAAGGGCTTGTATATCATGAACGGCAAGAAATACATCAAATAATTGCTATAGATAACAAGAATAATCGAAGGGTCGATGGTGGAAAAATCATCGGCCCGTTTTTATAACCTATAAATAAATATCTAAGTATGAAGAAACAACTGCTAACTTTATTGTTGCTGCTTGTTGGCATAGTGGCAACTGCACAAGAGCGGCGTCCTATCGACTCACGTCACCCGTTATGGCTTGTGCATATAGACGTATGGAACAAGGCCGACCCACAGAAGATTATCGACCTCATGCCCGAAGAAATAAGACCATACGTGTGTATGAACCTCTCTATGTCGTGTCAATACGACAAGGAGAAGATGGTATATAAGATGCCGCAGGATGCCGTGCAGACCTACAAGTCGTGGGCATCGGTGTGCCAACATAACAATATGTGGTTTATGCTACAGCCTGCCAGTGGAGGTATGGGACACCTGCTCGACTCCGACCTTGCCACCTATGAATACTTCTTCAAACGCTATCCTAACTTCCTCGGATGGAACTTTGCCGAGCAGTTTTGGGGATTCAACGAGACCGACAACCCTGCTTCGGCAAACGATGTGGAACGCATAGCCCTGTTTGCCAAGTTAGTGGAAATGTCACACAATTATGGCGGCCTGCTCACTATCAGCTTCTGCGGCAACATCTGGTCGCATCATCTCTCGCCAAACGGTATGATGAAGCGAAATGGCAAGTTGTTTGAGGCATGCCAAAAATATCCCGAGGCTATACTTTGGCTCTACAAATACACCACCTCGTCATGCTGGTACAACAACGAGAGTGTCACCATATCCCCGTTCATATCAGGATTGGCAAACAACTACGGAGTGCGTTACGACAACTGTGGATGGAACGGTGCGCTCGGTACACTGGGTGGAGATAATCATAGTATGAAATATCCTATTGCCGCAGGTATAGCTCCCGTAATGGAACAGACTTGTGTCAACGGTGGCGCAGTATGGGACGGTCCGGAGCTTATATGGACTGAGGACTTCAAGAACCTCAGCGAAACAATGGTGGATGGATACCATCGCCGCAACTGGGGTTGCTTCGACGGTTTCCCTAACGTATGGATTGACATGTGGAGAAAGATTCTCGATGGCTCACTATATATTCCCACTCGCGAGGAAGTGGTTGGAAAAACAAAGATTGTTGTTGTAAACGACGTTACCTCTGGAAACGATGAGGACAAATATGTGTCATGGGGCACTCTTTACAACAACATCTATAAACAAAATGACCCGTTTAACCGTGGCAACGGACAATGGATGGATAATCTCTGCTATTTCAAGAAGACAGGACGTTATGCCACAATACCCGTATGTATCGGACTTTATGACGACTTGGCAAAGTCGATACCCGTACAGGTGAAGAAGTCGAAGCGTGCTTCGGCCTGGCCTAACGAAACATCAAAAAAGAATGATTTCGACACTCAATATCCAGAAATCAGTACTGGCGACCTCTTCGTGTCAAGATTCCGCAACCAGTTGATTACCTACACTCCATATTCATATCTCAACAAGAAGACCACGGCAAGTGCCGATATTCCACTGCAATACAACACTTGCGAGAAACTGCAGTTGACATGGGGAAAACTATCCTCGGGTGCCATCAGGGAATATGCCGACCATATCGACTTCTATTTGAACAACTTCCGCAACGACACCATTGACAACGTGCTCGACAAGATTGTAATTACCGGGGCAAAGTCAAGACCGACATACACTGCCTCAAAGCGAGTGAACGCCACACTCACCCACTCCGAGGAATGGGACGAGGCTACCGGCACATATACAATCAACATTAATCACAATGGTCCGGTTGACATCAGTGTGAAGTGCGAGGGCAATGCCACAGACCGCTCCACCGACTATCTTCCATCCACTGCCCTCACTGATGATATGCCCAAAATGCCGAAGGACTACTTCGGTCCTGTAATCATCGAGGCTGAGGATATGGACTATAAGTCAGTGTTTTGTATTCTCGACCCTTATGGACAACGCAGCACGGTATTGGGTCACTCGGGTAACGGATTTATTGAGACCACTGTAAGCAAGGCGGGAGCAATGCGTCATACTATCACGATGAAAAAGGGAGGAGATTACAACCTTGTCATCAAGTACAACGCATATAACAAGGCTGGCACTCTCGACGTGGAACTCAACGGAACTACCCAGAAGGCTGATATCAAGCTGACCGCCAAGAACAACTGGCAGAAGGTATCGCTTCCCGTCTCGCTCAAGGAAGGTGAGAACACACTCTATCTGAGGAACACTGCTGGCATAAAGATGATGATCGACTATATAGAATATGTACCCGTAGGCGAACCTGTAGAGCAATTCTCCATCACCATCAACGATGGCAAGAACGGAAAGGCAAAGGCAAAGGTAGAAACAGCAGCCGAAGGTGAGACCGTGGCTTTCGAGATTACTCCCGACGCAGGGTATGAGTTTGCCGGATGGTATATACATCCACGCCAGCATCCTTTCTTCAACGAGGATGGCACTATGGTCATGCCCAACGACAATATCACGCTCACTCCTCTATTCACTAAGATTATTGACAAGTCGATAGTATATTCACTTGACTTTACAAATGTGAGCGAAGGTACTATCCCCGTGGGATGGCAAGCTACACAAGGCGGCGATGAGGTGCATGAATATCCGAACAGCTACAGTTCGGGAGCACGCACTTTCACTGGCTTTGGCGGATGGCAAGGACGCGGATTCTACTGGCGTGAGGTGTCGGCGAAATATGGTATGCAGGACGATTATGCCCTTACTCTGCCTGTTGGCAAGTATAGGCTTACATACGTGATGGCTGCGTGGAAGGAATCTCCAATGTTTAATGTAAGCATTGAGGACACAGCAGGACAAATCATTGCCGAGGAACGAAGACTACCGTCTGCTCCAAATGCCAACGGCAACAAATCAGCCGACTTGTCGGCTGCTGTGGAGAGAACTCTCGAATTTGAAATCACCGACGAGACCGACTATGTTATTGCCTTCACCACCGAGGGATTCAGCGAGCATCTGCTTCTCGAATGTGAGCTTCGCAACATCTCCGACACTGCCATAGGCAACATCTTCACCGACAACGACGAAGTGACAGGAATTTATGGTATGGACGGTGTCAAGCGCAATACACTAAAGCGTGGATATAATATTATGAAGATGAAAAGTGGAAAGACTCGCAAACTATACATCCAATAGTTGTTTTGTTATTATCATGTTTAGGTTATATCCCGAATTGTTACGGCAATTCGGGATTTTTGTTTCATATTATCATCTTTTCTTATGTTGAAACGAATTTAATGACTATTGATAATATTTTTAAGCCATTTTTCTCAAAAAAGTCGTAACTTTGCAGCGAAAAAATAGTGATAATTTGTTTCATAATGATTTAAATTAGGTTTTAGTAAATTTTGGTTGCAAAAAGATCAAACGATTTAATTTAGGTTTATTGTTAGATTAAAAGATAGTTAAGTAGATTTTAGTTAGGTTTATAAGATTGTTTATTAGGAGTTGGATTTATAAACAGTTTAGTTAGTAAGTAAAAAATACCGATTGCCAGTGATGGTAGTCGGTTTTTTTTTTGAAGGTTTATTTCATTTTCTTTATTATATGTATCATTGAAACATTTTTAAAAATATTCGATACAATAATTTATGTAATACATACAATATTTATATTAACTTTGTAGTCGGAAATCAATATAAAAAACTTTAGTTATGATGAAATCAATCTTAATCTCATTGGTCGTTCTTATAGCAACGACAGCCAGTGCATTGGACAAAAAGACAATCACAGTGAATGGTGCCAAACGCGAATACCTGCAATATGTGCCACAAGGAATTGGCAAAAATGCGGCATTGCTTATTTCGTGTCACGGTATGAATCAGGACGCTAATTATCAGAGTGGAATGTTGAAAATTGAGAGTGTCGCTGATACTGCCATGTTTATCACCGTATTCCCCCAGGGAGAGGGAAATTCATGGGATATCTCTGGCAATAAGGACATCAATTTTATTCTCGGGATTATCGACAAGTTGCACGAGGAATACAAGATAGACCGTGGAAGGGTTTATCTTTCGGGTTTTTCCATGGGAGGAATGTTTACCTATCATGCCATGACCAAGATAGCCGACAAAATAGCGGCATTTGCCCCTATCAGTGGTTATCCCATGGGCGGTATGTCGTTCACGAGCTCTCGCCCTATACCTATTATCCATACTCATGGCACGAGCGACTCTGTAGTGCCGTTCGACCGTGTGCAGGGCTTTATCGACGGATGGGTGAAGCGCAATAATTGTCCGACGACTCCCACGGTGTTTGAGAAATACCGTGGTGCTGACCATATCACTAGATATGAATATGGTCCTGGTGATGACGGTGTGAAAGTCGTGTTGATGAAACTTGCAGGAAAAGATCATTTCGTGTCAAATGACAAGGGTGTGTTGACAGGCGATGAGATATGGAAATTCTGTAAGCAATACAGTATTGACATGAGTGCTCCATCGGTAGATATTATCTCACCAACAGCCAACCAGCGCACTTTCCTCTTTAATGCAGGAGACGCAAAGGCAAGTATCAATGTTGCAGCCAAGGCGTCGGCCAACAAGGGAGAGATGAAAAGCGTGAGCTTGTATGTCGATAATAACCTCCTCGGAACAAAAGATGCGACTCCTTATGAATGGACAGTGGATAATCTTTCAGCAGGAACAATTAACGTGGAAATCATTGCTGAAGATACTGAGGGCAACAAAAAAGCAGTGTCGAGAAATGTAAATATTGAGACTGTGGATGACGAGTTGCGTCTTGACTATGATTTTATTAAAGAAAGCTATATGCCTGCAGGATGGTCGTGTTGGGATGGCGATGAACTGCGTCATGGACCCTCGGGAGGCTATGGATTTGGTACGAGACTATTCAAGATGACTGGTTCGGAGCGCGATTTCGACATGGGATTGTATGGACGAAACAAGACGGGTAAGGAAGGTGACGGATGGATGCACTTCGGTGACGACGAATCTTCTGCATCTGTATTCGTAGGTGAGGGAAAATATGAGTTCCACACTCTCGCTGCCAACTGGTCGAACGATGGTCCTGTCATTTTCCGTGTTCTGAATGCCGAAACGAATGAAGTACTTGCTGAGCAAACCATCAATCCAACATGCAATATCGGAAACAGCGCAAGCAACTCCTTCAGTGGTTCGTCGAAGGTAATGCTGCCCTTCTCCGTCACATCGCCTACAAGGATAATCATCGAAGTCGTCCTCAATGTGGCGGTTTATGGTGACGTGATGCTCAGTGATATTAGTATCAAGAAGATCGACAATACTGGCATCAGTATAATAGAAATTCCGGAATCTGATACTTCTGCCTATTATGACATTAGAGGCCTAAAGACTTCAACCAGCAGCAAGGGAGTGTATATACACAATGGACGTAAATATGCCAAATAAAGAGGCGTGTTGCATACATTCCATTAATTTGTGGCAAAAAAAAGAAATAAATGAAAATAATTTGGTGATTCGAATAATTATTTGTAATTTTGCAGCACTAACTATAAGCAAAAGATAATAATTATGAGAAAAGCCTTTACAATTGTCGTCGTCGCCATAGTTGCGATGATGAACCTCGCAAATGCCACGGCACAGTCGTGGACTGCTGATAATGGGAATGGCACGTTCACTAATCCCCTGTTCTACGACGAATTCAGTGATCCCGACGTAATCAGGGTGGGGGATGACTACTACCTCGCCGGTACTACTATGCACTGTCTGCCTGGAGTTGTCATACTACATTCCAAAGACCTCGTCAACTGGCGCTTCTGCAGCTATACGATGCAGGACTTCTTTGGACTTGGCGACGAGTTCCGGCTCCAAAATGGCAAGGAAGCCTATGGACAGGGTATATGGGCTCCCTGTATCCGATACCATAATGGAAAGTTTTATGTGTTCTCAAATATCAATGGACATGGCATGCAGGTTTTCATTGCCGACAGGGCTGAGGGACCATGGAAACACATAAACATGAAGGGCGACATATACGACTTGTCTGTCCTCTTTGACGATGATGGTAAGGTGTATGCCATTCATAAGTATGGGGCAGTGCGTTGCACCGAGATTAAGCCTGACTTCAGTGGATTTGTAGAGGGTAGCGACCGCGAGATTATCCCCGACGGCTCGGCTATGGGCGAGGGACATCATGCCTATAAGATTAACGGCAAATATTATATTATTTCCACCGACTACTCACCTATGGGGCGCCAACAGTGTGCCGTGGCTGATAATATATGGGGACCATACGAGACTCGCACCATCAATATGATGGAGACACTCGGTACGAAGGTAGCAAAATCGGTGCGTAATGTAGGTCTTGGTTCTCAAGTACCTGAGCCAGGATTTAATTTTGATGTATCTAATGGTGCCGGCAACTATATGGGTTGCGCCACCATTCATCAAGGAGGAATCGTGCAAACTCAGAGCGGAGAATGGTGGGCTGTATCGATGCTCGATTTCAATGCCGTGGGGCGCACGGTATGTCTTGTGCCTGTCACTTGGAAGGATAATTATCCTTATTTTGGAATTCCGGGAAATCTCGGACGTGGACCCAGAACGTGGTTTAAACCGAACGTGGGGAATGAGGAATTAGGAATTAGGAATGAGGAATTCGCTCCTTATGACCGCTGTGATGATTTCAGCGGGAAGACACTGAAACCGATATGGCAGTGGAATCACGAACCGCTTGCTGGCAAGTGGTCGCTAAAGGGTGGACGACTAAATATCACTGCCATGCCTGCCAAAGACTATCTGTGGTCACGCAATACCCTCACACAAAGAGCTATCGGCCCCGTATCTACGACTACTGTTACCCTCGATGCCTCAAAACTCAAGGATGGAGACATTGCCGGTCTTGCAGTGCTCAATATGCCATACGCCTATATTGGTGTCGAGAAGTCGGGAAAATCGTTGAGGCTCAAATGGTATGACCAGAATGGCAATAAGACCGAGGTCGCCAATCTCAGTGCCACAACGGTTTATCTACGTATGACGGGTGATTTCGACAATGCTACGGGTACATTATCATATAGTATCGACGGTAAGGAATTTAAACAGATGGGTGGTGAGATACTCATGCCCTATCAGCTCAAGACCTTCCAAGGAGCTCGCCTATCGATGTTTGCATATAACACTTTGGGTAAACAAGGAGGTGTGGCAGTATTTGATGATTGGCAAGTGGATGAGCCTATGGCCGACCGCTCGGGCAACCTGCCGATTGGTAAGGTAATCCGTCTTTGCAATCTTAACGACGGTTCTTACGCCTTTGTCCACAAGCAGGGCATGCTCCACATGTGTGGTAAGGGCTCAAGAGAGTATAACAGCGGTGCCAGCCAGTTTCGTGTTCACGATCGTGGTAAGGGTCGTGTAGTCCTTGAGGCAATGGACGGAGCTGGATTCCTGACTGTTGTAGGTGAGGGCCTTTCTGCCGATGTGCGTTTTATGAAGAAGGAGAGTGAGGGAAGTCTCATCCTTTGGCAGGATATGCTTCGCTCTGAGTGTATGCTTCTCTCTCTGCACACCAACCGTATGATAGGTCTTTATCCTGGCACGGGAGCTCCTTATGGTGCCGACATCCGTGGTGCCGACCCCGACCGCAAGAACGGTCCCGTCTTCAGATGGGAAGAAGTGAAATTTTAGTATGCAACATAAGGCAATAGCCTTTTGATTGCAGTCTCGGGAAAGTCGGGGCTTGTGGAGAGCTGTTGCAGACTGCTGATATGTCCGTGAATGCGACGATAATCGGTGATTGCCTTGGCCTGATAGAAGTTAATGTAAGGATGTCGTTTTAGTTCCGACAAGGTCATGGTGTTCACATTCAATTTATGAGGCGTGGGATTGTCGATAATGAAAAATTGCTTGGTTTCAGTAGGAAAACCCTCGATTTCATCGAGTTGATCGACACTGACATATCCCCCAAGACGCTCTCCGTAGCGTATTATTGCCTTTGAATATCCACTGCCGATACCAGGCACTCGCTTGAGTTGCGTGGTGTCGGCAGTGTTTAGTGTAATATGTTCGCCAATGGATATTTTTCTCTGATAGTCAGGTCTTGCAGCCTTTTCCTCATATACCACACCTTTTTTCTCATAGTTATTTTCCCTCGAATTATTGTAAGAAGGATTGTAGCGCTTTACATATTCAGCAGCAGACATGCTATATTCTTCAGCAATACGTATATATGGGAGAAGTTGCTTGTATTTATGTGCAGAAAGACCGTAAAGTCGGGCAAAGTCTTCGGGTTTCTTGTATATTCCGCCGTGCGAGCGATATTTGTAAATATTCCTCACTTGCCATGGACGGAGTCCGAGTTTCAATAAGGTAGTGCTATCAGCTGTATTGGGGTCGAAGCAGAATAGTTCTTCGGAATTTTGTTCCGAAGCATAATATTGCGCTTTGCCCTCATTGCACTTTTTCTCAACGACCTCTTCTGGTTTCTGCTTCTTGCCGTATTCACCGAGAAGCCATAGAAAGCCGCACCCAATAAGGATGATAATGGTGAGAGCCACTATTGCCTCTCGGTCTCGTTTGGAAATATATGTCTTAATCATAAGTCTTTCTTCTATTCCATAGATTTAATTAATATATGTGGGCAAAAGTACTAATTATTTTTGAAACAACAAAATAATAGAATATTTTTTTGATGAAACGATTCAGTAAATAGAAAAAATGGGGTGGGTTGTCTCCCGACAATCCACCCCTAGATAGTTGTAAATCAAAACCAAAAAAACTACCTAAATAATCTAAATTTCCATTTTTTTTTTCTATTCAACTGTTATCTTATCTACATAATATCCATGGCCTACGCAGAGGAATCCGTCTTGCTGATTAACAAGGTCAATGATTTCCTGACTAATTACTAATTCGATTGTTCCGTCCTCGGCAAGATCCACCTTTGAGGTACCAGGCAGTTCAGTCCACCATGCGGTAGTGAGCTGCATCTGATGATATTCAGCCGATGGTTCGAGCGAGTATGTAATGATGAGTTTTGAATCAACGGCAATACCCTCGAATTGCTCCTTGGAGAGGAGGTTGAATGTTTTGTTTGGATCACCGTCGGGAAGATCCCATGACACATAGTGATGACCTTCCCACAGGATGTTCTCCTTGATTTCGGGTACATCATTGGAGAGTTCAATACTCCCGCCGCCATATACCATACCTTCTGCGTCAATAAGCTTCACTTTATAGGTGCCGAGAGGGAGATTGGGAACTTCATATTCCACATAGCTCTCCTCTCCTTTGTCAACAAATGTAACAGGCACCTCAGTTTCACCAAATACAATCTTTGTTACCTTATCCATGTTGCTTCCATGTAACTTTGCCTTTGAACCCGGACGCACCTGAAGATCGTAGATGTCCTTTCCAGGAACGGGGTCGCCTGCACAAGGTCGTACCACCACGCGTCCTGTTCTTGAAGTGCTCTTTCCCTTTGTCGTAGTTGCCACCACTTTCAACATATAGTTTCCGGCAATAAGCGGAATGTCGATATTAAGTCCTTCTGCTACCTCCACATCGTCGATATACCACTTTACTGTAGTGAATTCAGACGGAGTCACTATTACGTAGGCTTCCAGATTGACATCACGAGTGATGTTCTTAAACTCTCCCGGCTCGCCATTTGTCCAGTCGGGGAAATAAGGGTCGAGGATTCGGGGTTCATCATCCTCGTTGGCTGTGATGAACGGTGCGTCGTCAGAGCTACAGCTTGTAAGTGCGATATTGCCTGTCATAAGCAGAATAAGTATCGCGAGATAATATATTTTTTTCATAATTATTCAATCTTTAATCTTCAATATTCAACCTTCAATATTCAACCTTCAACTTATTGAAAGTTTTGTTCAGCAACATCCCACCACATTCGCTTGTGCCAGTCGTCAGTGCCACCAAGGCGCTCGATAGCCTCCTTGTAGTTGACACTGTTGTACTTAGCCTCGAGATTAGGATACTTGAGGCGCACGGGAGTGTTGAATCCATCTACACAGGTATATGTGAAATTGCCAAACTTGGCTCTATCCTGGAGTACCGGATAATCAGATCGACGCAGGTTTGCCCATGCTTCGGCAGGGTTTGTCAGATGAAGGATGTAAGCCTCCTTGTTGATCTGTTCTTTGGGATTGTCGCCAAGAGGATTGGCAGCGATGTAGTCGTTGATATCCGTCTCAGAGATTTTTCCAACAATGTCATAGCAGTCGTTGAGCAATTGCATGGCAGCCCTGATGCCTGCCTCATAATGACTCTCTGCATCACCCTGCACTGCCCATCCTTTGGTTGCAGCCTCGGCGAGCAGGAATTCAACCTCGGCAGAAGTGATGAGAATACCGGGACAGTTAGGCTGTTCGAATGCCAAGGCAAGGAAGGGACGTGTCATACGGGCAGGATAGTTGCTCTGGTCGTAACCCTTGTCAGGATAGTTGTTTACAAGCTGTTGGAGAGTAGGAATCTCTGATGTAGCAGGAACAGTGGGCCACTGGTCCCACCATGCAGCTCCCGGGTCATTAGCTTGCACACCAGTACCTCCGGCGTTTTCCCAAGCAATCATGTCGTCGGTTACATCAAAACATCCTTCGGGCTTGGTCTCGCTGCGTGTGGTATTGATATAGTTGCGACATATCTTAAGAAGGCGAGGGTCGTTGTTGTCCTTTAGCATATTATATAATGTAGAGCATACGAATGTAGGAGATGTGGGATCCTGGCCATAGAGAATCTCACTAAGTGCATTGGCTCGGAAGTCAAGGTCGCGCGAACCATCATACAATGTAAATGGAGCATCCAGATACTTCACGTATGCATTCTCACTAGAATTGCCGATATATCCAGATTCAGAAGCCAAGACACCCTCAAATTCCTGCTGTGCCAGTGCGGGGTTGACATCTGATATGCGCATAGCAAAGCGCAATATCAGCGAATTTGCATATTTCTTCCACAAATCGGTGTCGCCGTTCAGACTTGTCACGTCGCCGCTGATGCGGTCGGAGCCAGTGCCGAGTTGTGACACACAGTCCTTCAGTTCGGCGAAGAACCAGTTGTAAATATCCTCTTGTTTGTCATACTTGGGATTTGAGATACCCTCGATGAAACCAAGTCCAGCCTCTGAGCAAGGTATATCTCCGTAAGTGTCGGTAAGTATTGACATGAGATACACTCGATGTATGCGCAGGGCGGCATTCGTGTTAGGCATATCCTTGGAGTTGTGGATAGCATCAACCAAGTTTTTTATGCCTACAGAGTAGTACTGGTCCCAGATAAGGCGCATCTGGTCATTGTCGGGGTTGACTGCCCCTGCATAGAAAGATACGTTCCAACCTCCGGCGAAGTATTGTGTGAATCCGGTGATATAACTGCGGTATGTGTCCATCAGTCCGAAGTCGCCGTAAGTCTGCAACAATGCCGTCGTCAACTGTGCATTAGGGTTGATAGTCGGCGATTTTGTGTCATCAGTGTTAACACTCTCCATGTGGTTGTCACTACATGAAGTGAATGTGCCGCCCAATGTGAGGGCAGAAAGCAACATTATATATAGTTTCTTTTTCATTGTCTGCTGAGATGTTAGAATTTCACATTAACATTAAGACCATAACTGCGGCGCGATGGGAGTGAACCATATTCGAGGCCCATGCCCGATGTGTTGTAGCCTGAATCGGGGTCGATGTTGGGAATATTCTTCCACACGATAAATGGGTTGCGTGCAACGAATGACACGTTGAGTCCTTTCACATATTTGCCCAACCACTTCTCGGGGAATGTATAACCGAATGTTATTTCACGGCACTTCACGTATGAATTGTCATAAACGAACATACTTGGTGCATTGCGTGATACACTCTCCCAATATGTCTGTGGGTCGATGGGTATGTCGTTAGGACGGAATGTGCCGTCGGCATTCTCTATGACACCTGGTGCGAGGAATCCCTTGCAGTTGCCCATGGCGCGCCATTCATCAATGGTCTTACCGGCAGCCATGCGCATCTCTTCTGAGCTGTACCATTCTGCACGGCCTACGAGAGTCTCGGGGGCTTTTCCTGTCTGGAATGCCGAGCGCATTGACATTGAGAAGATGTCAGCACCCACCTTGACGTCGAATGCTGCAGAAAGACGGAAGTTCTTATATGATAATGTGTGATAGAATCCACCTGTCCAGTCCCATGTGGCATTACCTATGGTGCGAGGTGTCTCGTCATAGATTGGCATACCAGTCTCACCATTGATTAATATGTCACCATTGGCATTGCGCTTGAAGTCGGGAGCGACGATGGAACCGAAGTTTTTGCCCACCTCGGCGCCTACTGACACGTTGCACCACATTGCCTTTTCAATCTCAAAATAGTCCATTCCATCGGTCAACGACTTAACCTTGTTGCTGTTCTTTGAGAAGTTGATACCGAAGTCCCAGGCGAAGTCCTTTATCTGAAGGGCACGGCCATTCAGAGCTATTTCTATACCTTTGTTCTGGATTTCTCCTGCATTGATAAGGCGATAGTTGTAGCCAGAGGTTGACGACGATGCAAGACCGATAATCTGGTTCTTTGATGACTGGTTGTAGTATGTTACGTCAAGACTCAGACGGTTGTGGAAGAACTTCATCTCCAGACCCAATTCGTAGGATGTTGTCATTGTTGGCTTAAGATCCTTGTTCGGTTGGGTGTTGTTGTTTATCATACCGATGGTGAAACCAGAATAAGAATACTTGCCCGTAGAATAGTTCAGGGCAAGCTGATAGGGATCGGTGTCGCTACCCACCTTTGCCCATGAGGCGCGGAATTTTCCATAGTTGATGATGTTCTTGTTCTTGAGATACTCCGAGAACACCCAGCTTCCAGATACCGAGGGATATACGTAGGTGTTGTTGCCTGTGGGCAATGTCGATGCCTTGTCGCCACGTAATGTACCCTCGAGATAGTAGGTGTGGTCGTAACCGATGCTTGCGCTACCGTATATTGAGTTGATCTGCTTCTTGTATGTATTCTGCTGCACGCTCTGCTCTTGATAATTCATAATGGCAATCACACCAGGCATCTGCTCGCTAAGTCCGGTAAAGATAGTGGTTTTGTTATCCACCTTGAATATATTGCCGCCGAGGGTGGCATTCACGTCGAAATCGCCAAACTGGTTGTTGTATAGTGCGAGCAGTTCTGCATTCAGTGTGCGGTTCTTGAACACGCTCTCCTGCAATTGTCCTGCCGACTTGCCCGGGGTGGTGCGAGCGATATAGTCCTGGAAGTTCATGTCGTTGATGTCAGTACCTATGGTGCCTTGAATCTTCAGATGACTATCCACATTATATATTGCCTTGGCGGTGAAGCGGAACACATCCTTGTCCGACTTGTTCTGGTTCTTGTACAGATCCCAATAGGGGTTGCGGTTATATTGGTCAAGTCCGTTCCAGTTGGCATATTCGCCGTTGGCAGTCTCGTAGTTTTTCAGCCAAGCCTGGTTGTATGTATTGGCAAGGGTCATAAGGTTCTTGCCCACATTGCTCTGTGAGTCGCCAAGAGCCGGACGGTTCTTCACGTTCTCGCGTGTGTAGTTGGCTGTGAAGTCGAAATCCACCTTCCCGAGCGATGTGTTTACTCTCAGGTTGAAGTTGTCGCGGTTCATGTTCGTATTTGGCAGAATGTCTTTGTTGCGCATGTCAGTGACAGAGAAGCGCATACCCGTTTTTCCGCTGTTTGCCGAGATGATAGCAGTGTTCTGTGTGGTGAAACCAGTACGGAAGAAGTCGGAGGCATTGTTCGGATATATCATAAACTGACGCTCTTCACCGTCGAAATAGTTCATGGTGAAGTAGTCTGCCTTTGGTCCCCAACTCATATTGGTGCCTGTGGTGGCAGTGGGAGAGTACTTACCGTTGTTACCCATACCATATACCTGCTGTATGTTATCCCATTTTGCAAGCTGAGTGTCGAAGGTGAACGAACCGTTGTATTCCACCGAGAACTTATCCTTGTCGGCCTTCTTTGTCGTAATGAGGATAACACCATGAGAGGCACGGCTACCGTAGAGAGCCGATGCGGCAGGACCCTTAAGCACTGTCATCGTCTCGATGTCGTCGGGGTTGATGGCTGAGATTCCGTCGCCGAGGTCATATCCACCCTCAGTGCCTGCCGAACCGAAGTTGGTGTTGTCCAATGGAACACCATCCACTACATATAGCGGTTGGTTGTTGCCTGTCATCTCGGTGTTACCACGAAGAAGAACACGAGTGGAACCAGAAGCGCCACCGGCAGTATTCTGTACCACAAGACCTGCCACCTTGCCCGAAAGAGAGTTAATGACGTTAGTTTCCTTAGCCTTGGTGAGTTCCTCACCCTTTACCTCAGATAGTCCATAACCAAGAGCCTTGCGGTCGCGCTTCACTCCGAGAGCTGTTACAACAACCTCGTTGAGTACCTTCCCGTCTTCTTCGAGAATGACGCTCATGCCATTCTGAGCCTTCATGGTCTTAGTCTTATATCCTACGTAAGAGAACTCGAGTGTAGCGCCAGGGGCACATTGAATAGTGAAATTACCTTCGAAATCAGTCACTGTACCGTTTGTTGTTCCTGCCACTTTTATAGTGGCACCAACTAGAGGTCCTGTTTTGTCATTTACAGTTCCTTTGACAACTTTGTTGTCGGGAGCTGCTTTGATTCCTCTTGCTGCCTCACTAGAATGAGAGCTGTTGGCAAGTGAAGGAATCGCCGTCATGCCTAAGGCTAATAGGCATAATAGTAATTGTTTCTTGTTCATTTAAAATTGATTTTATTAGTTGATAATTCCATTAATAATCCATGGCGCCTTAACCTTCATACCACGGTTGCGGTCGAAGATTCCGAATTTCTCTGTTCCACTTCCGAATGTGTTGTTGTCCCAAACGAAGGTGGAAAAACCTCGTTTGCGTGCCTCGGTGACGAAGGTTTTGCAATAATATGTCATATTCTCGTGCATACGGTCGATATCGCTTCCTTTGTAGTGGTCGCTAACACCCCATTCGCCGATGCAAATGCCAAGTCCCTGAGATGCCCATGTCTTTTCCACCTTATCGAAGAAATCGGTCAAAGTCTTCTCGTTGCTCGGTGAAATCTCACCATATTGCTTATATGCTTCGCCCCACCAATAGTACTTACATTCGCCGCAATAATCGTAGGGATTGTAGAAATGAAACTCCACGCTCATATAGTCGTTGCCATTGCCCTCAATATCCTGAGGAACGATAAACTGTCCATTGTTGATACCGAAATCAGGATTGCACACGTAGGTTTGCACCATCAGATGGCGCTTGTCGTTCTTTCCGCCAGTGGCACGCACCATATCCACGAACACTTGGTTGTAGGCATTCTGTACAGCAAGGTTTTCCTCTGTTGGAGCACCCCAGAATCCAGGAACGTGCACCTCGTTATGTCCGGCGAAGGCGAGACGGTAGTCATAATCCTTAAACTCGGTAGCGATATTATTCCATAACAGCGCCAACTTTTGGCAGTTCTCATCCTTATATTTATAATAAGGTCGGCTTTCGAGCCATTTCTCATGGTGAACATTTATGATCACTTTCAAGTCGTAGCTAAGACACCAGTCAACCACCTCCTTTATACGAGCCATCCATGTCTTGCTCACCGACATGGCCTTGTCGTTGGTGATGTGGCACTGCCATCTGATGGGGATGCGAATTGCATCAAATCCTGCATCTTTCACTGCCTTAATCACCTTTTTGGTCACCTTAGGGTTGCCCCATGCAGTTTCGGCATTGTCGGCATCGTCAGGATTGCCGATAGCCATTGATTCACCATCTTGTCCGGGAGCAGAACATTCAAATTGGTTGCCTAAGTTCCAACCGGCTTTGATTTGTCCATTCCAGTCCTTTGCTTTGATTTGAGCTGTACTTGTTGTAGTGACAAACATAGTTGCCAATACAATAGATAATAATACTTTCATGTTTTTTTTGGTTTTAAATTTCGCTGCAAATGTACAGAGAAAACTTAAAACCAGGGTTTGAATACTGATAATTTGGGTTTCTAATCTATCAAATCACATGTGTTCACGCACACACTGATGATGTGATTATTAGAACTTGCTAGGTGAGATACCGAATTGTTTTTTGAAAACAGTACTGAAATGCTTACTATTGGTAAAGCCGCAGATGGCACAAACATCGAGAATCTGTTTACCCTCGCGCAGCAGATTGGCGGCACGGTGTAGTCGAATGTTCCTTATAAAATCCTGTGGAGTCTGTGCAGTGAGGGCCTTAATCTTTCCATAGAAGAGTGTGCGGCTCATTGCCATCTCGCGACAAAGATTGTCGATGCCGAAGTCGGTATCTCCCATGTTTTCCATGACAATAGCTGTGGCTTTGTCAATAAAGTCACTGTCTTCGTTGGTTTCTGTGGTATTGATGTCTTGTTGTACAGCCTTTCCTTCTGTTATGATATTATCAACTCTGTGTTTGTAGTATTCGCTCATCCTGCGTCGATTGGCGAGGGTAGTTTCTATTTTGCTCTTGAGTATCTCGGTGTCGAATGGTTTGGTGATATAGTCGTCAGCACCTGTTTCAAGACCGTCGATAATAAAGTCCTTACTTGCCTTTGCCGTAAGCAGTATCACAGGCATCCATGATGTGTCGTGGTTTTCCTTGATCCTGCGGCATAGTTCGTCGCCCTGCATCACAGGCATCATAACATCCGAAACAACAATGTCGCACTCGTTGTCCTTGAGATAATCGAGCGCTTTTTTGCCGTTTTCAACGGTGATAACCTTATAATCTACCGAAAATGACATCTGGAAATATGAGCGCAGGTCGGCATTGTCATCCACAAATAGGATGATGTCGCATGAATGTTCATTATTCACTTGTACGTCTGATTTTATGTCTGGATTCATTCTGGCAGGTTCACGTCTAATTATCGGCAATGTAACAGTAAATATGCTGCCCTTTCCTTCTTCACTACTAAATGAGAGCTCACCTTTATGCAATGAAGTAATTCGGCGGGCAAGCATTAATCCCAATCCTGTTCCTAAAATGTTTGAGTTTTCTGCATTCTCCGCTCTGAAGAAGTTATTGAATATATTCTTCTGTGCAGATTTGGGTATGCCGATGCCGTTGTCTTTAACATCTATCTTCACCTTATTTCCCTCCGTGCGTGCACTCAATTCGATGCAACCACCAACGGGGGTATATTTAATGGCATTGGACAGAAGGTTGTCAAACAGTTTTGCACCGAGTTTATAGTCAAGACTGACAATAATGTCTTGTGGACATTCCGTAATATTTATAGCGATATGTTTGTCCTTCGCCATTATGCAAAACTTATCTACAATGCCTTCAAGTATGGTGATAACCCTCACTTCTATCGGTTTCATCAGGTTGTTTGCCACGTCTGACTTTTGGAAGTCGAGCAGTTCGCTTATCATGTTCGACAACTTGTCGCCATTTGTTATGGCAATATCAAGGCATTTGCGACTATTGTCGCTGAGTTGTTTGTCGGCAGCGATATTTGATAGCGGTGCAAGCACCAGACTGAGAGGTGTGCGTATATCATGTGCCGCATGAACGAAGAAATCAATTTTTTCGTTAAAGTACTTCCTTTCAAGTCGGTCTCTATATATTTTTACTATAAGATACGTTATGGCAATTAATGCCGTTAGATATACAAACCACGCCCATATTGAGTTCCACCAAGGTTGTGCCACAGTTATTTCAATGTATTTTTCGTCGAGCACTTTTTTGTTGTTGCGGCTTATGGCCCTCACCTTTAATTTATACTTTCCAGCAGGCAGATTAGTGAATTGCACTGTGTTGTTGTGTGAGGGGATGCTCCACACCTCAGTAAATCCTTTTAGCAAATATTGGTAGTCGATGTCCTTACTGTATCTGTAGCAAATGCTCTCGAATGATACACTAAAAGAATTGTCATTGTAGCCCAAATGAATATTTCCCTCCTTGATTTGCTTATTGAGCGAGATTATCTTCGAATCTTCGATTTGCTCTTCTGAGTTTATGATAATGTTGTAGAATCTTATCCGGGCATCATATTCGAGTTTGTCGATTAGTCGGGGGTTGATGCTCACAGCTCCACTGTTGCTACCGAAAACAGTTCGCCCTGAGCGAGTCTTTTCCATTGCCGCCCTGTTGTATTCACGATTTGCCCCTTCGATAAAGTTGATATTGATAGCCTCCATTGTCTTGGGGTAAACAATGGCGAGTCCTGCATCCGTACTTGCGATAATTCTGCCCATTTCATCGAAGCTAATGGCACTTACACTGTTCGATGGCAATCCATTAGACATTGTTATTGTACGGAGCTTTCGTGTTTTGATATTATAAAGATATAATCCGCCACCGTCGGTGGCAACCCATGCGGTTCCGTCATTATTGAAAAGTATGGAACGGATGTAATTGTTGATATCCCTGTCCTTACATTCCTCAAAACCGAGGTGATACGAATATGTATGGGCGATGGGGTCAACAATATAAAACCCGGTTGCTGTACATACAGCTACCTTTCCGTTAGGAGCGTCGGATATGCTCTCAACAGTAACGATATTATATTTATATGTCTTATTTCCGTCAATCTGCACCAACGGTCCGTCGAGGCAGCCTATCCAAATGTTGTTTCGCGGGTCAAGATGAATGCTATATACATAGTCGGTGTCAAGCGTTCTATTGTCTGTATTGTATATCTGATTGTAGTGCCCCTCTGATGTCAGTCTGAACACGCCGTCTCCGTATGTTCCTGCAAGTATGTCTTTGCCTGTATTGCAAAGTGTCAATACTACTTTCCCTATAAGAGTGTGAGTCCAATGACGGGTTGTTCGGTTGAGTATGCTGATGCCGCCATCAGTGGCGAAATACAGACAGTCGTCCACTTCCAATACGTCATTTACACCATTGTTTATCAACGACTGGTCAACACCTCGTTTGTGCTCAAATGATGTCATTACACTGCCAGTGGGATATGCGATGTCAATACCACCGGTATAGCTACCTATCCAGACATTGTCTCGTTTATCCCGCAAAATGTCATATATTCCATTACCGTGAATGACATTATCAGTCGTTTCATCGTCATTCCATAGCAAACGTACGTCATTACCTTTCCTGTTGGCTATATATACTCCGTTTCCATCGATACCCAGCATGATTGTAGTGTCGTTCAGAATCTCAATAGCCCTTACTGGTGTATGGGGCAGAAGGCTTTCCATTCTTGTTCCAATCTTCTTCCAGGTCTTCATGTCGATGATTACAGCTCCCTGATTGAATGTACCAAGCCACAAACGATGGTATTGTGTATCGATAAATGCACTCTCGGTATTTCTGTTGTACAAGGTGCGGATGTATTTCCCCGTTTTTCGGTCAATAAGCCTGACGCCGGATGTGGTGCAAATAATAAGATGTTGCCCCACGATAACGGAACAATTGACATTAAGTTTGTCGAAATGGCGTTTTATGGCCTTTCCTTCGATGGAAACGAAGAAAATGCCTTTGCTTGTCGCTGCCCAAAGGTTGTTCTCTTTATCAATCACTACATTTTGCAGTATGAGTCCACTACCATGTTTTTTTATTTCATTAATTCTTTTTGTAAACTGCAGGGCAATGGGAATGAAACGGTCGAGATATTCGGAATATTTGAAGATTTCTCCTTTATTATTGTAAGCAAGAATATTATCTTCTGAATCTTTGGTCAATTTGATTACCATTCCTCCAGTGTCACTTCTTTTGTCTGCCTCGCCAAGTGTATAGTTAGTTAGTGTGCGACCGTTATATCTTGCCACTCCATTCTTTATGGCAATCCATATTCCTCCATATTTGTCCTCCTCAATTGAATATACTCTTTGACTGCTGAGTCCGTTTTCTGTTCCAAGGTGATCATACATAAACGCACGATGGTCAATCTTGCCATTTGCATGAATGACAAGACTGACCATTGTGAATATTATGATAAAAACCTTCGATTTCATCTATGTTGTATAGCCGATAAGGCATTATTTTATAATAAATCCACCGTTAGGTTGGATGGTTACTTTAGCCTTACCCTTGGTGTCCACCTTAATCTTTCCGAGTGTGGATTCAGGCCAAAGGCTCTTCTTTGACGGTTTGTCGTAGTAATACGAAGGTGTCGTTCCCGCAAACATCGGGATGTCGATGTCGAGTTTCAGCGGTTCCTTGGTGGCGTTCAGTCCTACGATATACCATTTGTCTCCACTGCGGCGTGCCATTACAATATATTTACCAGGATAACCATCGATATATCTGGTTTCATCCCATGAAGTGGGCACTTCGCGCAGAAAGTCGAGTTCCATCTGTGGCAAGTCGCTGAGGTTGTTCGGTTGCATTGCGATGCATTGAACGCTCGTCTGAATCACGATGGAAGCGGCCATTTCGAATATATCCGAAGTATATCGGCGATGTCTGCTCTTGTTGTCGGGCGACATATATCGGTTCATGATAGTGCCTCCCCAGTCCATTGATGCCACGGCATTGCGGCAGAAGGGGTGCATGGTGAGTTCGAAGCCTTCATTGATGGCGTGATGCTCGTTGAAGAAGGTGTTCTCAGATGCCAGCACTGCTTCACTTGCCACATAGTTGGGATACATTCTCTCCCAACCGCGGGGCAGTGTGCATCCGTGGAATATCACCTGAATACCGAAGTCATTGGCGTCTGTCAGAATGTCCTCATAGAGTTGCATGGTGTGCTGCTTGTCGCCAGCGAAGAAATCCACCTTTATACCCTTCACGCCTATGCTTTTCAGCCAAGCCATCTCCTTGCGGCGGGCGAGGGTAGTGTTCATGCACTGCTTCGGGGTTTGCGGTGCGTCGCTCCATGCTCCATTACTGTTATACCATAGCATCAGACTCACACCTTTACTCTGTGCATATTTGCTCAGTTCCACAATCTTGTCTCTGCCTATCTGCTTATCCCACCAGTTATCCACAAGCACATATTCATACCCCATGGCAGAAGCCAGGTCGATAAACTTCACTTGGTCGTTATAATTGATGGAGTTGTCCTGCCAGATTAGCCAGCTCCAAGTGTAGCGTCCGGGGCGATATTCGATGGAAGCGTCATATTTCTGTTCAACAACATCCGTAGCAATAGTGGTCTCAACAATCGGTTTGAGGTTGTTGCCCACGGTGATTGTGCGCCATGGAGTGCTTCCAGGCAATGCAAGGGCAGCATCCGTCGTACCGTGTCCGTTGGCCTCTCCAGCCATAGGGAAGGCAATCTGGTAGAAGCCCCCCTGCCACTCGGTTGAGGGTTTAGCAATGTGGTAATCACTCAAGTGGCTACCTACATATTTGCCGTCAACACCAGTTTCAGAAATCAGAACCCATATAGCATTGTGCATCCCCGCCTGTGGGGCCACCTTAAACAGACAAGGAAATGTATATCCCTCACCATACGCCGATTTATCTGTCAGCGGTGCGTCGGGCTTATATTCCTCCTCATAACTCGGTTTTGTTCTCATCCATCCCACCATCGGACTCGACTGTGGACATAAAAAAGAGGTGGTTCCATCGGGAAGAGAGAATGACGTAGCCTCGCTCTTTACGATGATACTTGCCGTTTCTCCCCATTGAGGCATGGAGTAGCGGAAAGCGATGTTGTTGTCTGAAAGGCGGAATGTGACTGTAATCTCGCGATCCTTGCTGTCAGCGTATGTTGCGTTGAGTTCATTTGCACGATATTCCACGTTGCGCGCCTTGATGTTGCGGATACTATAATTGTCGCTCACCTTACACTCGCTCGATTTCTTGAATGTCAGTCCACTGGAGAAGTCGCCCACATTGCTTACGAATCCCATTTGCGAAGGTTTGATTACTTCTTGCCCGTCGTAGGTCACGGCATAAGTCACTATGCCTCCTTTGTCGTTAAGGTTGACAATGAGTCGTCCGTCAGGTGATGTCACTTTCAGGTTTTCTGCATTTGCCGTTATCATGGCGAGCATTATAGCGGCAGAAATCATTAGTTTTTTCATCTTTCTAATAAGTTTTAATAATTCTTTGAAATATTGGCTTTGATTATTATTTGCAAAAGTACTTATTTTATTTTATTTCTCCAAACAAATTGGGATAAAACTGCAATTTTTTTTAAAATAACAAAAAATTATAGCTTTATTCCATATTTAATAACATCTATAAAAAAGGAGTCCTGAAATTGCGGGTTCCCCATAGCATTTTGAGCATAATAATAAGGCTGATAGTACATCAATATCTATCTTGGGTTGTGCATCGCCTCGAGCTTCCGAACTATACAAAATGACAGGATAAAATAAATATTCTCAAAAGATTTATTGCGATGTATTATAAAAATGGTGCCGCCAAATATATAAGTAATAGGCGGCACCATAGTGATACAATTATACTAAAAGGATTGATAATTGAAATTTATTTTCTTGTAAGAGTGCCATAGTCTTCCCATACTTCTCCTGGTCTGTCGCCCAATGTGATATGGTTATTGTCAATCCAGTTTACATAACAAGTCACGATACCATCATCTTCTTCTTCAGTCGTTTTGCCATCATAAACGTAAATTGTCTTGCAGTGGTGAGCTGTGATTTTTTTTGTAGATTCATCGTAACTGAACGAGTCGTAAATCTCAGTCTCAGACTCGTCGTCATAAGCCCATTGAAGTTTCATCGAGTTTTGTGCAATGACAACAGTAACCACTTCGCCATCTTCGAGTGTAGAAACCCACGTTCCATAAATCCCTGATCCGTTGCTTCCACCATTGTCATCATCATCGTCTCCACATGAAACGACCACCATGGCACTCATTGCAATAACAACAAGTGCCATCAGATACTTGAAAATAATACTTTTTTTCATAAATAAAATCTTTAATAATCAATTATATTTTTATTTGTATTTTGAATAACGCAGACCATTTCTCACAAGGTCTGAGCCTTGTATCACATAAATATCTCCATTTTCGAGAACTAGTTTTCCGTCATATTCCACATAAGAAGCGGTACATTCAGAACCACGTTCGACATACCATCCTGAAGCTCCGGGGACGGCTATGCCACCTGCCCAATAATTACTATTGTTAACTCCAGCGGATTTGTAGTATGTCACCATGTTTTTACTGATAACTATAAACCATCTGAAGTTTTGTTTAACCAATTTGTCATACTCGCTTGGTGTTGCATAAGTACCAGTGATTCCAGAACCTGTATCATTATTATCGTCGTCATCACCGCATGCTGTAAATGCTATCGCACAAAATATCATGGCGAGCATCAAGACAATTTTCTTTGTATTCATTTTATCAGTTTAATCGTTTATTTAGTTCAGGACCGTAGTAAAGCCAATACCCCAACTTCCGTTCTTAAACAAGTCTGTTGTCTTAAACTCGTAAGCATCCAGATAATATCCAACTGTGATGAAAGTTGAATTTCCTTTTTTTGTTTCCCATAATTTAACACCTACTGCAAGATTAGCATTTGCACCATATATGAACTTGTCTTCTTTGTTGATACTTCCATATCCAGCATAAGGACCAATCTTTCCTTGAATAAGCAGACTTTCACCAATTTGGTATCTCTTGCTTAAACCAAGGCTAAAGATTGATTGGTAGGTGTCGAATCCATCTACGTCAGCTGCAAAATGCAAACCCATGTACAGAAAGTCATTTAAGTCTGACATAAACGACAAACCCGCAATTTTTGAATCGCCATTGTAGGACACGTTCAGGTCAGTTCCCTTGACGAAACTGTTAGCATTGTCGTTACTTTTCGTCTCATTAAGAGACGAAATAGGAGACTCATAATTGTTGGTGATAACAGTCTGAGCATTCATGCCCAGGCATGCGAAAATGGCAAATGATGCCGAAACTAATAATTTTTTCATAAATACATTTTTTTTAATTAATAAAACTATTTTATATCAACTTTGTTCAATAGAATGGTAGTAACACTGTTTTTCCTGTCCCCTTCTTTCCTTATTTCATATTTCACGAAACCGATACCTCTTGCAAGCCACCATGTATAGTTGTATGATACAGAGCCTGCACTCGTTTCAGTAACCTTTCCCGTGAGTCGGATGCATTTAAATGTACCGGCAGGAGTTGTCACATCTTCCTCGCCAACTACCGCAAAATCCTTATATTCAGCCTTTGCCTTGACGTTGCCGCCAAATAAGTTTTTTGCATCGTCATTTATGGTTGAGCAATTTAGTCTGCTGCCAATATCTATTTTGCCAGGCACTATCATTGCATAACCATTTCTCTTGGATAACATAATAAAATCACGTGATATGTCATGCGTGAGATGATAGTTTCCCGCCGTGTCTATCTCAGTTGGATAGTAATATGATTTGAATTCTGCTTTAATTCCCTTTGATGGTTCATGTTTCTTGTTGAAAAGCAACTGCTGAACGTATGATACCAACAATCCGTTTTCAATCTTTTCATCTACTACCACTTGCTGTACATAAGTAGGACCACCAAAGAACTGTGCTTGTTTTCCATTCATATATATAACATATTCCGCTACAGAACCTTTGCGGAACAAAGTGTATGGCATTATGCTATTAACCTTGCTTTGTATATTCTAACTTAAAAGTATACCACCCCTAATAATTAAAAAGTATACCACCCTAACCATAGGTTGACGTAAGTTTGTGTATGCCTTCCCTCCCTTGGAGTGAGGCGTAGCCGAACGTAAAGGGAGGGAAGGCAAATT
>JALFCW010000074.1 GCA_022771625.1 Prevotella sp. | reverse complement strand
GGAGGACTTAAAGCCTGGCCGGCCGGGCCTGTACTCGCAAACAAGCTCTCGCCCCTTCGGGGTTGCTCGTGATTATCTACGCAACAGAGTTGCGATTGTTTATGCGCCGATGGCGCCCCTGCGGATTGCTGTATGCGGATGCCCCTGGGTTATTTTTTAGGCACGGAAATCCACGGCTTTTTCAAAGACACGGCTTTTGGCTCCGCATAGATATAACCACGGCACTTCGTGGTTACGGCTTGCTTTGCAAGTTCACGGCTTAGTTTGCTTTGTACGCAAGCCTATGCGCAGCCCAGCCGTGTCTATACTTTGTATGGCCTTAAGGCTAATCAAGCCATTCACGTCGCGCAGCCCAGCCGTGTCTTTTTTTAAAAGCCGTGTCCATCCGTGCCTAAAAATAAATCATCAATAATCATCCTAATCAGAGCCTTTGGCTCTTAATCTGTGTCAATCTGTGTTAATCTGTGGTCTGAAAAAAACTATCAGTGGTCTTTTCATCAGTGCCAATCAGAGTTAATCTGTGGTCTATAAAAACCTGTCAGACTTTGCACTTCACAATCTCTCCGTCGATCGACTCGTAGCTCACAATCCCCCGCGCCTTCCACTTGGCCAGCAAGTTCTTGGCCGAGCCGCCTCGCTTGCCGAGCCTCGAGCGCAGGTTTTCCAAGTCCTTAAGCCGGAATATCTCGGGCAACATCTCACAGAGATTCTGCGGACCGCGATGGTTTGACAGCTTGTTCTCGGCAATCTCCTTCTCAAGCATCTCGCCGAAAATCAGCATCTTGCACCATAGGTCATATCTCAACGACCATCTCACATAGTCCTCGATTACCGTGGTCCATTGCTGACCGTTGAGCAGCCAGAGCACCATTCCCTTGAGCCATGCTATCACCGTGGCGCGATAGCTCAGCACGAGATAGCCCTCGGAATCGTAGAGCTCGGCCAGGCGCTCATTTTCGTCGCACAGATTCTGCGCAAATTTGTTGGCCTCCTCGCATTCGTATGTGCCGTGAAACGACTCCAGCATATCCACCACCTTGTTCACCGTGGCGCGGTATTCGTCATCGTAGATGCCATACACAGGGCGAGCGCCTTCGGGTTTGATGATGGTAGATACCGAGAGACGGGTGATGGTGCCGTCGGTGATGTTCTTCCTGAAGAAGTTGCGGGCGTTCTTCGGGCAGCTCGACGCATTGAAGTTGAAGCGAAGCGGAGCTATTCCCGTCACCGATGCCGAGCCCACTCGCTCCTGTCCGTGAGGACTATTATCGAACGCTTTGCGAATGATTGTACTGACCTCTTGCTCACTATTCCGGGAGGTGATATTTTTCAGAGTGTCGAGTTCATCCACTTTTACGTAAATATATTTCTCACCGTTGTAGGCTGCGTCGGCCACTCGCTGATTGAACACTGCGTCGGTCAGATTGTCTATGAGCGACTGCACGCAGAGGTCTTTAGGTCTTGCCTCTAGCGATGTTGCCCCTTGCGGGTTTTTCAGTTTCCATTGTGCCTCGCGTTCCCTTGCCACTTTGTCATTTTCGGATATTTTGCTCACCATCATCTCACAGGGTTTGGTGACGCATCCCTTACCTATCGACATCTGAGCAGCCAGCAGTTCCATAAACGTAGCCTCGTGCAATACATTGTCCCAATACATAAATTTCACACCGCTCATGTTCACTGCCATTGGCGGGAAGAGATTTTCGCACACTGCAGGGCGATAGTATTCAGGCGCTCTGGAGCAAAGCTCGCCCAAGGGTGAGGGGAGAATCGTGGGCATTTGGGGAGGCAATTTGCTGTCGAGTGCATTCACCAGTTCGAGTTGGCTTTTGCCCTTGTTCTCTTCCTCGTTGAGCAGGTTGAGCACCTTCTGCAGTTTGAAGTTGATGCCCTTGCGCGGTTCGTCGATAGCGTTTTTCAGGCATTGCTCATATTCCTCCTGCGGCAGATCGCAATAGCGGGGGATGACCAATTTGAGCACATTGATGTCATAATCGCATATCGCGCGTAGCGAGCGTGCTAGGTCGAAGATGAGAGCATTGCGATTGCCCACCACGGGCTCTTTGCCACCATTATATACCTCCCAGTATTTCGCGATAATCTTTGTAAAATTATATCCGAAATAGATGACATCGCCTTGCGGTGCCGATTGCGCCTCTGCCGCCTTGTCCGATTGCTCCTCGGTCGCCTTGCTCGCCTCTGCCGCCTTGCTTGCCTCTGCCGTCAGGCCAGCCACCGTTGACGGCGATTTTGTCGCCGTCCCCGTCGTCCTTTCCTCCTTCTTCCCCTCGGCTGCCTCATTTATAAATAGCTCGTCCTTGCAGAAGAAGAGATCCTGAGCGTCTGCGGTAGGTGTAAAGAAGACGCGAGTGATGTCCTTGGCAGCGGGATCTGCCTCCACGCCCAGCATTTTCGATGCCCATTTCAGGTTTTCCTCCTGACTCATCTCAGGATGGCGTCGGAACACCACGTGCAAGCCCTTCGTAGCTGAGCGCTCGAGCATCAGCAGGCCCAGTTCGTCGGTCTTGGCGAGGATATTTTCCTTTACAATATCAAACTGCCGTTGAAACTCCTCCTTGTCCATTCCCGCCTGAAAATCCACGTCCATTCCCACCGAGTTGCTTTCCACAGTGGCGCCTTTGAGTTTGCCGTCATTCGGCATACAGGAGTAATTGAACTGTATCATCCTGCGCTTGCCGTCAGCATTGCCGTTGCGCGCCTGTTGAGTCATCTCGCGGTTGTGTTTAGAGTTGCGCAGTGCGGCAAATTCCTTGAAGTTATTAATCGGGATCATAGTTTTCGCCCCGTTCTTGTATTCTATTACGTGTACACTCATTTCAATGCCTCCTTTATCTCCTTTTTCATTACGGTCTTAAAGTCAATAGCCTCATCCTCATATACTTTCATCATCAAGAGGAATGCTCCGTCGGCGGTTTTCGACAAACTGCCGTGCATCGTCGATTTCAGTCTTATGGCTCGGCTGCGGTCCTTGCGAGCCCTCGGCGTCACTACGATATATCCCTCGTTGTCGATAGAGTAGTAGCCCCAGCGCCTCACCGGCTTCACCATCTTTGCGCGCGGTCGGTCGGGAATCATCTTCACCGTGTTGTCTTCATACACCATTGCCTTGCCGGCATACACAGCCTCTATCTCTCTCTTCTCGTGGGCTCCTGCCTTGCAGGTGCTCTCCACAATATTCTTTTTTGTCATAATTTAAATAATGAAAATAATGGAATTAATGAAAAATTAGTACTTAAAATCCTTGTTGAAATGCTGTTCCTTGATGAGCACCATTAGTGCCCATGCCGTGCCTCTCACTTGCCTCAGTTCGTCGGGGAGCTTGCGCATGGCGGAGGCGAACAGCCACAGTGCGTTGGCCACGTCGGATTGCACCTCGGGGCGCAGACCCGCCACAAAGTTTACGCAGTCGCTGCCGATCCTGTCGCTCACGTCCCACAGCAGCAGGTTGAGCGACTCCTTAGCTTCTTGGTTCAACGGATATTTCTCCAGCTCCATGTCTTGAATTTTTAAACTTGCCATCTTTACATTTTTTTATTTATAAATGTTAATATTCACGTGTTCCGACTGTTGGAATGGCCATTCACTGTCGATTTCAGGTGCAAAGATACTACAAAAATCGCCTGGTCCGACGGAGCAGACGACAATACGACAAAATAGTTGGGGTAGGCGACAAATTAGTTATCTTTTGTCGCCAAGGGATAAAAAAAGGTTGCCCAAATGGGCAACCCTTAATATTTCATTTCTTCCAATTTATAAGCTTTCACTTCATCAATTGTTTTCTCAAAGTCAGAGGCTATCCTATGGCGCCGTGTTTCAATATTATCTCCTCTGCTTATGTCATGATTCCATTGTGTGTAGTCATTGCCATGTCTTCTAAACCACGCGTTGACTGATCCTTTGTTAACATCAACGTCAAATAAATCTCGCAGCATATCGGTAAATATTGATGTTGGTTTCTTCCAGTATTCACCTTTCTTGAGTACGGCAAGCAATCCTATGGCACAATCTAAATATGTGACCTTACTCTTCTTTATATTATCTTCCTTCAACATGGCGTGCATAATTGCGAGTATAATCTTTGCTTCCTTCAAGATTCCAGATGACTTGACCTGGATATCGTTGAAGAGGCATTTGAGGTCAAAACGATTTTTGGGCTTATTATTTAATGTTGCCATCATTTTTGCCTCTACAATCCTAATGTATGAGCCAAGCTTATCTGGATTTTTTTTATAATAGTAAGTAATAAGACTCCTTGTCAGACACAATCCCTGCATTTCATTAGGACAGATAGCAATCATGCCATTTATTACTTTTTTCACAATTTCAATATCTGTTATGATTGAATCCGCAAACTCTGTCTCCTCTTCTTTTTTCTTCTTATTATTCACACATAAACGTATGTGTCCAATTTTCCTGTCGGTGAAGCTATAATTAATTTTAGCCTTCTCACAACTATCGGAGAATATTATTTCTAATGCATTCAGTTCCTCACGGCCAATATTGCAAAGATAACAGTCTCCATTCTCAAGCATATACATTGTTGTGTCCATAATGGCAATTGATTTGCGGTCGCATATCCCTTTATTCTGTATATGCTAAATAAAAAGTATACCACATTCTAATTAAAAAGGGTACCACTTTAAACCGGCAACAAAGGTACGTTTAAATATTCAAACTACCAAATAAAATTCTTAAAATCATCTGTTTTGCTCATTAAATTTCTTTGT
>JALFCW010000029.1 GCA_022771625.1 Prevotella sp. | reverse complement strand
TTATAAAACGTAAATAACAATGATGAATGCCAGTCAAATATATACCAACGACACCTTAGCGACAAGCCGCAAGCCTGCCGCTAAATCGGCATTGAAAAAAATCACCCCCCCCAATTGTAAAAATTTAAGAATTTTAATTCTTTGTATATCAATACTTTTCACCCTCTCAGGTTGTGAAAAGCTGGACATCGAGTCCTCATCCTCCTCCGACATCACTTCATCCACCAAGACAGTCGTCACTCAGGAATCCCTCTTAGGTAATTGGCTCATCTTGTCGGCAGTCGTCCCTGTCGGCTCATCGCCCCTCACTGCCGATATCGCATGGGAAGGCACGATGATGGAGATCACCGAAGACTCCGTCCGCTTCCACCGTCACGACCTCGTATATCCCGCCACCTATCCTGGCGAGATCATCGACAATACCCTCATCTCCTATCCCGCCACATACTCTCCCGACGGTCATATCACAATAAATGGCTTTCCCTTCGCCCTCTTCCCCCAAGAAGATGGAACAATCATCATGCATGGCAACGATATCGAGATTACTATATTGAAGATTGAAAATTGAAACGCGCAGCCCCTCATTGCTGTAGGGTCTTTACTTTATGTAAGACCGCCCACTTAATATTAACCACTGCCAACACCCGACCTCGTGGCTGAAATATGTGTCGGGAAGAAATTATGAATAAAAGATTTACAGTATGCTTGACAACGCTCATCCTTAGCGTGTTCTTCTCAATCTCTGCATCCGCCTATGATGTTGAGGTAGATGGTATTTATTATCTTACTCCCAAAAAAAATGTTGCAATAGTAACAACAGGAGATAAGGAGTATTCCGGAGACATTACTATTCCATCTTCAATTAAAGTTAACGACTTGGAATATACAGTAAAGGAGATTAAAGAATATACTTTCAGAGGTTGCCGCAGCTTGACATCTGTCACAATCCCTAATTCTGTGACAAGTATTGCAGAGGGAACTTTCTATAACTGCAGCGGCCTCACATCAGTCACGATTCCTAATTCCGTAACAAGTATTGGAGAATTGGCTTTTTGGAGTTGCAGCAGCTTGACATCAGTCTCAATCCCTAATTCAGTGACAAGTATTGGAAGTTATGCTTTCTATGATTGCAGCGGCTTGACATCAGTCACAATTCCTAATTCAGTGATAAGTATTGGAAGTTATGCTTTCAGAGATTGCATCAGCTTGACATCAGTCACAATTCCGAATTCAGTTACAAGTGTTGAAAGTAATGCGTTCTTGAATTGCAGCGGCTTGACATCAATCACAATCCCAAATTCAGTAACAAGTATGGGAGGTTCAGTTTTCTCTGGTTGCAGCAGCTTGACATCAATCACAATCCCGAATTCTTTAACAAGTATTGGAAGTTCAGCTTTCTATGGTTGCAGCAGCTTGACATCAATCACAATCCCTAATTCTGTAACAAGTATTGGAAGTGATGCTTTCGGTGGATGCAGCGGCTTGACATCAATCACAATCCCGAATTCAGTAAAGGAAATTTATAGCGGAGCTTTTGCAAAATGTGGAAATCTTGAAAATTTATATTGTTATGCAGAAAAAATTCCTTATCTCGGTCATTATATATTCGATGGCTCATATATAGAATATGCCACTCTGCATGTTCCTTCTTCAGCACTCTCTTATTATCAAACAGAGTCTCCCTGGAGCGGATTCGGAACGATTAAGACACTTGAAGGCACAGGCACTGACGTAGAAACAAAGAAATGTGAAACTCCTTCAATATCATTTGTTGATGGAAAACTGACATTCTCATGTGCAACAGAAGAAGTTGAATATGTAAGTGAAGTGACTTGTTCAGATGTTAATAAATATTATAGTAACGAGATAAATCTTGCTGCTTGCTACAACATCACAGTTACTGCAATGAAGACAGGTTATGATAACTCCGACGTTGCAACCGCCAAACTCTATTGGCTCACATCTTCAGGCTCTCTTGAAGGTGCTGGCATCAACAACGTCTCAATGCGTGGCATCGCCATCCAGTCAGATGGTGGTTTCATCAACATCTCCGGTCTCGACAACAACGAGAAGGTCAGCTTCTATGGCATCGATGGCAAGGCCCTCGGCTCCGCCACCGCCATCAACGGCACAACAACCTTCGCCGCACAATCCGGCTCTGTCGTAGTCGCCAAGATTGGCAAGGAAAACATTAAAATCGCAGTGAAATAACATCCGCATAGATACCCCGCCTATAAAAAAAATAAAACAAGTAGAAACATCGAATCATAGGGACAGGTTCATCGACCCGGAATAGTGAGCCAATGTACTTGTCCCCTATGATCCTGGGCAACCACAATGGGAAAACGGACTTACATAAAGTAAAGTCCCTACAGCGGATGTGGAAGCCTATAAAAAAATAATAAAACAAGTAGAAACATTAGAATGTAAAGAAATAATGGATATACCCTATGTCATCGACAACATATCGAAAAGAGTTATAGACGACCTTCATGGAAAGCCAATATCCGATAGTCGCATATCCATAGCGGCGGCCTCATTCTCTATCTATGCTTTCGAGGCTCTGAAAAATGAGCTGGAAAGCATAGAAGAGATGAGGTTTATCTTTACATCACCTACATTTATCGCAGATAAAGTAAAGAAAGAAAAAAGGGAATTCTTTATCCCAAAGCTCAACCGCGAGCGCAATCTGTATGGAACCGACTTCGAGATAAAGCTGAGAAATAAGCTGTCGCAGAAAGCCATTGCTAGGGAATGTGCTGAGTGGATAAGGAAGAAAGTGAAGTTTAAGTCCAACTCATCGCAAGAAAAGATGGGTGGATTTATGCACTTGGAAAATGTGGAAGACAGTTGCGTATATCTGCCATTTGAGGAATTTACAACCACACAACTCGGAATCGAGCGAGGCAACAACATATACAACACTGTCAATGTCATGCCGTCGATGATGGCAGAATATTATATAAAGATATTCAACGAGCAATGGGAGAACGACGAGAAATTCAAGGATGTCACTGCCAAGGTGCTTGAATACATCGAGACAGTATATCAGGAAAATGCACCTGAATACATCTATTTTATTGCACTGTATAATATATTCCACGAGTTTCTGGAAGACATCAATGAAGATGTACTGCCTAACGAGCGCACCGGATTTAAGGACAGTGTGATATGGAGCAAACTGTACAACTTCCAGCGTGATGCGGCTCTCGCCATTATCAACAAGTTGGAGAAATACAATGGTTGCATACTTGCCGACTCAGTGGGTCTTGGAAAGACTTTCACTGCCCTGTCGGTGATAAAATACTACGAGAACCGCAATAAATCGGTACTTGTGCTATGCCCGAAGAAGCTGAACGAGAACTGGCAAACATTCCGCAACAACTACGACACCAATCCTGTGGCTGCCGACCGCCTGAGATATGATGTGCTCTTCCACACCGACCTCACACGCGACCGTGGCGAGAGTAACGGCATTAATCTCGAACGACTGAATTGGGGCAACTACGACCTAATCGTAATCGACGAAAGCCATAACTTTAGGAATGGTGGAAACGTGGATGAGAATGAGGAATTAGGAATTAGGGATGAGGAATTAGGAATCAGGGAGAACAGATATCAGAGGCTGATGAGGAGAGTGATAAGGCAGGGAGTAAAGACAAAGGTGCTGATGCTCTCGGCTACTCCTGTGAACAATAGATTTAATGACCTGAAGAACCAACTACAGCTTGCCTATGAGGGACATGCTGACAATATTAATGCCGAACTTGACCTCGACAAGGACATTGACGAGATATTCCGCAACGCCCAGAGGGTATATAACAAATGGGCAAAACTCGACGCTACGGAACGCACTACCGAAAGGCTGCTCGATGACCTTGATTTCGAGTTCTTCCAAATGCTCGACGCTGTAACCATCGCCCGCAGCCGAAGCCATATCATGAAGTATTACGACATGAAGGAAATAGGTAAATTCCCTCGCCGGCTTGCGCCCATATCCAAGCGTCCGAAGCTCACCGACCTTGATTCTGCCATCAATTTCACCGATATAGCCACTCAACTCGACGAGCTCAACCTTGCCATATATACTCCGTCGCTGTATGTTTACGACAGTCTTAAGGATGAATATGCCATCGACTATGAGGGAAGCGGTATATCAATTGATGGACGCGAAAAGGGATTGCGCAAACTGATGGCAACCAACCTGCTGAAACGTTTGGAAAGTTCGGTTAACTCCTTCCGTCTCACCTTAGAGCGCATTTGCGAATACATAAGAGAAACGATTGCCAAGATAGACGAATACGACAAGACAAGGCAAGAGAAGAGTATCGACGTGGAACTGTTTGACGAGGACTTTGATTCTCAGGACAGTGAGACAGAACCATTCTCGACCAAGAAGGCAAAGATACGACTGAGGGATATGGATTACATCCGTTGGAAGAGAGACATATCATCCGACCTTGAAAAATTCAACCTGCTCCTTTTAATGCTAAAGGACATCACTCCCGAGCACGACAGTAAGTTGCAAATGCTGATGAGCGACCTTAAGCATAAGTTCAGCAATCCAATAAATCCCGGCAACAAGAAAGTGTTGATATTCACTGCCTTTGCCGACACAGCCAATTATCTCTATGATTGTCTTGCCGACAGGATAAAGACGGAGTGCGGTCTTAACACTGCCCTCATCACTGGTTCAACAGAAGGACGCTGCACAATCAAGAAGTTTGCATTGAGCTTCAACAATGTGCTTTCAGCCTTCTCGCCTCGTTCTAAGGAGGCAAAGGTGAATGAAGAGATAGACGTGCTCATAGCCACCGATTGCATCTCCGAAGGTCAAAACCTTCAGGATTGTGACTATCTTATCTGCTACGACATCCACTGGAATCCAGTGCGCATCATACAACGATTCGGTCGTATCGACCGAATCGGTTCTAAAAACGAAGTGATACAATTGATGAACTATTGGCCGGACATCGAACTTGATGATTATATCCAACTGAAAGGTCGTGTGGAAAGCCGAATGAAGGCCACTGTGCTCACATCCACTGGCGACGACAACCTTCTGTCGGCAACCGAAAAGGGCGACCTTGAATACCGCCGCAACCAACTGCGCCGACTGCAGGAGGAAGTGGTTGACATGGAGGATATGGACACTGGTATTAATATCATGGATCTCGGTCTTAATGAGTTCCGTCTTGACCTGCTGACATACATAAAGCAGCATCCCGATATAGAGCATGCTCCGTTTGGCATGAATGCGGTAGTGGGCGAAACGTCGATGGCAAAGCCAGGAGTAATTTATGTTCTGAAGAACAAGAACAATGCAGTCAACATCGACCACAAGAATCTGCTGCATCCGTTCTATATGGTGTATATATCGGATGATGGCGAAGTGATATGCGACCATCTTCATCCCAAGCATCTGTTGGACATCATGCGCCTGTTGTGCAAAGGAAAGGGCGATTACGACCGCCAGCTTTGCAAGGTTTTCAACAAGGAGACAAAGGACGGGCGAAAGATGGAAAAATACAGTGAGTTGCTGCAACAAGCCATCGACAGCATTGTGCAGATAAAGGAAGAGTCGGACATCGACAGTCTTTTCTCCCTGGGCGAGACAACCGCCTTAAAGGGAGAGATAAAGGGTCTTGACGACTTTGAGTTGATAACCTTTCTGATTGTCCGCAAGCAATGATACAATATCCCATATCTACGATAGTTCGCAAGTCTGTGCCCAAGAATGCTTTCTACAAGCACTTGGAACTTAACACAAGGCTGAGGACACGCTTCGTGGAGGACGTGGAAAAGATAGTGTGGGCGGCAAAATACACGCCATCGACACTGAACGTGGAGGATGGGACAACTGTGCATGAGATAGTGTTCTTTGAGGTGACGGTGAAGGCTGAGGACATTTCCGAAAAGATATTCCTCACCATCGACAAGATGATGCCTCGCCATGTGGTGTTTGTGCTCGTATATGAAGACCGCTGCCGACTGCTGCTCAACTACAAGGAATGGGCAGACAAGGAGAAGGGAACATTCAATGTGGTGAAGACCTTCTGCACCTCATGGCAACCATCAGAAAGCATTAACCTCATGATTGAGGGAAGCACGATGGACAAGATATATGAGTCGTTTGCCGGACAAGTCTCCGGCTTTGGCACAAACAATGCCACCGACACTCGACAAATAATAGCCATCGAGAATGAAATAGCAACAAAGCAGAAGCTCGCGGAGGCACTGCAAAAGAAAATCCGCAAAGAAAAGCAGTTTGCCCGACAGGTGGAGATGAACACCGAGGCAAGGGCACTGAAAAGAGAAATCGGAAGACTGAAAGAAGAATTGAAGAAAATTAAATATGAAATATGACTAAAGACATTAAACGTTTGGATTTGAATACTCCTGATGGGGCGCAACTGAATATGGATGCGCTCTATCAGATAGCTCCATCGGTTTTCACGGAAAGCCGTGATGAGAAGACGGGAGAATTAAAACGAGTTGTGAACTTCGATGCTTTGCGCCAGTTGCTGGGCGACAATGCCGTAGATGAAAACCGCGAGACCTACGAGTTTCGGTGGGTAGGCAAAGATGAAGCAAAGGCTGAGGCAGCTCGACCTACCGACAAGACGCTTCGACCTGTAGTTGAGGATTCTGTTGATTGGGATAATACGAAGAACCTGTATATCGAGGGCGACAACCTCGAAGTGTTGAAACTGCTTCAACGCTCTTATATGGGCAAGGTGAAGATGATTTATATCGACCCGCCATATAACACTGGTAACGACTTTGTATATCATGATGACTTTGCCATGTTTTCAGATGAGTATGACGAGGCAAGCGGAGCTGTTGATGACCTTGGAAACAAATATGTCAAGAATACAGAAACGAGTGGACGTTTCCATTCGGATTGGTGTAATATGATTTATCCAAGGCTTATGGTTGCTCGTTCTCTGTTGGCAGAGGATGGGGTGATTTTTATTTCTATTGATGATAATGAGGTTGATAACTTGCGAAAGATTTGCGATGAAGTCTTTGGTGAACATAATCGTTTGGATAGAGGTGAAATGGTTTGGATTAACAAGGGGTCAACAAAAGGATTTAACAAGATTGTAAAAAATCATGAATATATATTGGCTTATGGAAAGAATTCAGACCTCGTATATAGTTGTTTTGGACAAAACCGTGGAGATGAATTAGACGGGTTAGAACATTACTGCTATAATAAGCCTAGTCCCAAAAATCCATTTAATGATGTACTTTTTAAAAAGGGAAGTAGAATTGAGGGGGTTGAAAATATTGAATTCAAAGACCATGTTGGCGATGAAGTTCAATTGAAAATTGTATCTGGAAATATGATTTTTAAAAATGGAGAATTACAAGAAGATATTATATTAAGAGGAACTTGGCCGTATAAGAATCAGATTGAACATTATTTCAAGAATCATGATAAAGGCATACCGACTTTTGATTATAAAGGTCAAAGATGGACTGAAATATTCTTTAACAGAAAGGGATTGCCAAGATATAGAAAAGAAAGAAATACAAAAATAATAAGTTCAATAATTGATGAATCAGAAATTCCAAATTATGGCTCTGAGGATATTGCTCAATTATTTAAAAAGAAAGAGATATTCAGTTTTCCTAAACCACATCAATTATTGATACATCTTTTAAGCTTTTTCGCTGACAAGGATGCTTTGGTTTTAGACTTCTTCTCAGGCTCAGGAACTTTTGCACATGCCATTATGGAAATGAACTTTAAATATAGAGGTAACCGAAAATATATTATGGTTCAACTTCCAGAAGAAACTCCAGCGGACAGCGAAGCCTATAAAGCAGGCTACAATAATATCTGCGAAATCGGCAAAGAACGCATTCGACGAGCTGGTAAGAAAATCAAGGAAGAACATCCAGAGGTTGCAGATACCCTCGACACCGGTTTCCGTGTCCTCCGCCTTGCCGACAGCAACTTCAACCCTGGAGTAAAAGCCTCACCGAGCGATTATAATCAGCAGCAGCTTGACCTCTTTGCCAACAACATCAAGACAGACCGCACAGACCTTGACTTGCTTTTCGGCTCTATCCTCGCATGGGGATTGCTGCTCGACCTGCCGATGGATACAGAAGAGGTGGATGGTTGCAAGATATATACAGTGAACGAGGGCGACCTCGTAGCTTGCTTTGCAGAAAAGGTGACTGACAAGGTAATTGAGGCAATGGCAGAGAAAGAGCCGCTGAGAGTGTTGTTCAGAGACTCCTGCTTCGATTCCGACGACAAGAAAATCAACCTCTTCGAGACCTTCAAACAGAAGCTCGATTGGACGGATGATGAGGCCTTTAACAACATTAGAGTAATTTGAAAATTGAAAATTGAAAGTTGAAGATTGAAAGTTGAAAGTTGATACGCGATGAAGATAAAATATAAACATCAACGTTTTCAGACGGAGGCTGCACGATGTGTGACTGACACATTCAAGGGGCAACCGAAGCAGGAGCCGGGAAGCAATTACCTCATCGACCAAGGAACAAATCAAGGGTTGTTTAACGCTGAGGGATATGCCAATTGGCCACTGCAAATAGCTGACAGCGTCTTCTGCGATAACATACGCAAGACGCAGATGGAGCAAGGCATAAAGCCTATTGAAGCTCTTGAAGGCGACAGAAGGACACTGACTGTGGAGATGGAAACGGGTACGGGAAAAACCTATACCTACATAAAGACGATGTTTGAACTCAACAAACTATATGGTTGGTTGAAGTTTATCGTCGTGGTGCCAAGTATTGCCATCAGGGAAGGAGTGCTGAAAAGCTTCGGCAGCATGAGCGACCACTTTGCCGAGGAATATGGCAAGCGCATGGAGTATTTTGTATATAACTCTAAGAAACTCGAGATGATTGACCATTTCTCGCAAAGCAGCAACATTCATGTGATGATCATCAATACGCAGGCTTTTAATTCCTCGATGAATGAGGACAAGAACCAAGAAGGACGTAAAGGTGACGCTGCGGCAAAGATAATCTTCTCCAAACAGGAGAAATTCGGATGGAGAAAGCCTATCGACGTGATTGCAAAGAACAACCCGATAATGATTATCGACGAGCCTCAGAGCGTGCTTGGTGCCGACAAGGGCAATGCCACAAGAAAGGGAATAGTGAAGTTTAATCCTCTATTCAAGGTATTGTATAGCGCAACGCATAGAAAGGACGACATACAGAACATGGTGTTCCGACTGGATGCAATCGACGCTTACAACCGCCAACTGGTGAAGAAAATCGAGGTGAGAGGTATTCGTCAGGTGGGAACAACCGCCACCAACGGTTTTGTATATCTCGACAGCATAGTGCTTAGCAAGGGCAATCCTCAGGCAAGAATAAGCTATGAAATGAAGACTGCCACTGGAGTGAGACAGAGCCTGAAACTGATGAAGGACGGCGATGACCTTTACGAAGAGAGTAAGGGTTTGGCGGAATATGCTGACAGATACAAGATTGAGCGTATCGACGGCAGGACAGGAACTGTGAGATTCCTCAATGGATTGGTGCTGCATGAAGGTGATACCACCGGAGCTGTGAACGAGGACTTGATAAGGCGAATACAGATAAGGGAAACCATCAAGGCTCATTTCGAAAGGGAAAGGATGTTGTTTCCGCAGAAGATAAAGGTGCTCAGCCTTTTCTTTATCGACCATGTGGAGAGCTACAGAAAATATGGCGATGGCGGAACAACGTCAAATGGCAAGTATGCCGATATGTTTGAGCAGGAATACCATCGCTGCCTTCAGGAACTGATGCCAGAACTGACGGATGGCGAATATGTGCGCTATCTGCAAGACCCAAGAAATGCCGTTGACAAGATTCACGACGGATATTTCTCAAAGGACAAGAAGGGAAATGTTGTGGATTCGGGAAACAAGGAAGGCGAGAACGAGGAGCGAGGCTTTAACCTCATCATGAAGGAGAAGGAAAAGCTGCTCGACATGCGCACTCCCGTGAGGTTTATATTCTCACATTCGGCTCTGAAAGAAGGATGGGATAACCCCAACGTATTCCAGATTTGCACACTCAAGGACACTTCCAACGAGATCAAGAAGCGTCAGGAGGTGGGACGTGGAATGCGCTTATGCGTAAATAGCAAGGGCGAGCGACAGGACAGTGATGTGCTTGGACAGGAGCATGTGTTTGACACCAACGTATTGACAGTGGTGGCAAGTGAGAGTTATGAGGACTTTGCCGACAAACTGCAGAAGGAGATTGCCGAGGCTTGCCAGAGCAGGCCTAACCTCGTTTCTCCGAAATTATTTATCGATATGGAAACTATCGACGAGAGCGGCAACAAGGTGATAATAACCGAGCAAAAGGCTTGCGAGATACACGAAGAACTGATATCACAAGGATATGTGAAAAAGGGACAGCTCACACAGAAATTCTTTGATGACAAGAAGGAAGGAAACCTTGATTTCGGAGAGGTCAACGATATAAAGTCTTTCGTGGCCAAGCAGCTGAGCCTTGTGTTTGATCCTGACACTCAGAAACCGTCAAACGGCCGAACAAAGAAGGAAGCAAGGTTCATAAAGGAAAAGTTTGCTCAAAAGGAATGGCAGGATTTGTGGAAGAGAATAAACACGAGGACATTCTATAATGTGAATTTCGACACATCGGAACTGGTGAAAAAATCAGTGGAAGAAATTGACAAGCACCTTAACGTGACTGAAATAAGAATAGTGGTGGAAAGCGGCGGCATGAACAAGATAAAGGACAAGGAGTCGCTTGAAGCCGGAGAGGCCATGAAGCAGGGAACAACTAAAACGGTGAACGTGAAGGAAGCTGTGTCGAGCGGAGTGAAATACGACATCGTGGGAGAACTTGTGCAGCGCACAGGACTTACAAGACGCACGATAGTAAATATACTGAAAGGTATAAGGGAAGACAAGTTTATGCAGTTTCAGATGAATCCCGAGGAGTTTATCATTAAGGTGAGCCGTATCATCAACGACTGCAAGGCAATAAGTGTAATCCAGCATATCAAATACGAGAAGATGAACAGGACATTCGACTCTGACATCTTTGAGGAATCGACATTAAGAGGTGTGATTGGTAAAAATGCCCTGGAAAGCACAAGGTCATTGTATGACCTCGTGGTGGTAGATAGCGAGGGGATTGAGATGGACTTTGCCAAGTCGCTTGAAAATGACGACATGGTGGCTGTTTACACCAAACTGCCAAGTGGTTTCTATATCAGCACTCCAATGGGAAAATACAATCCCGACTGGGCGGTGGCATTCAAGGAAGGAACTGTGAAGCATATCTATTTTGTGGCTGAGACGAAAGGCAATTCGCTTGAAAGCTCACAACTCAGAGGTTCGGAGAAAGCCAAAATTGACTGTGCCATCAAGCATTTTGAGACTATCTCAACAAATGATGTCATTTATAGTGTCGTAAAATCATATCAAGAATTATATAATTTAGTGACAAAATAAATAATTGGATATAGGCCTCCCATCCCTATAGGTGGGAAAAGGAAAGCGTTGTAGGATCTGCGTCTATACTCAAATCACCACATCTGTATAAGACAAGACATTTCCATGGAGACTACGACAAGCGACGCTCGTGCTGTGAACGGAAAACGGCATGGGCTTGACTTGTTTATGGTCGCCATGGAGGGTTTGTGGTGAACCTGAGTATTGGCCGTGACAGGAAGATAGCCCATGCTTCTTTAAGAATATAATATAAAGAAGTAAGGATATGAACGAATTTGATATTGAATATCTGGAAAGTGTGTGCAGGTGTGACAACAGATATGAGGAATGGTTGAAAAGACACCAGCATGAAAGCATGGGGTATGACGTGCCCCATCCTTCTATTGTTTGGACGGAGGCTACTATGCTTATCATGGTGCTCCGGGATGTGAACTTTGACAAACAATATGTATTCAAGACTTGGAATAACGGTAAAAGCGACGTTGAGGCATATTTTGTAAAAAGTACAACAATGTACTTGATTATGCATGGTGACAACAGAATATTAAATATCAGCAGTCGTGATAAAGAAAGGTTTATACGTGATATCAATGACTATGAATTCTTCGACAAGCTGAAAAGGAAAAGGAGGTCAAGGATAAATGAGGAAAATGGAAAATACTTGGAAATAGATGATAGTAAATCTATGATGATGTTGGCAGAGCCAAGTGTGAAATGTAGAGACTTGACTATTCCAGACAAAAGAATGATGAGAAGCACAATAGGCAATTTGATTAGAATGTGCCCGAAGAACGACATGAAAGGAATAACTACTTCGATGAGCCTTGTGGCATATTATAACGAGGTGATGCAAGGTGGATTGAGAGAGGAGGTACATCAGTTGCGCGATATGATGAATCAGTGCATAGATAGATCAACGAGCAATGAAAGTCCTTTGGACTTGAAATGTCAGTTTAGCGATGAGCAGGTAAGAACATCCGGCATATCCAAAGAGGCAAAGATAGTATTGGCAGTGATTGATTATATGATTAATGGAGATTACAGGAATAATATCGCTTTTGATTGTGATATACATGACTTTAATGTTGCATTGTATTCAGCAATGAAAACTTTGGGGTACTGGGAAAGGACAAGGGAGGACTTTAAGAGAATGATGAAGCGAATGTTTAATATAAGCGTAAAAGTGGGTTTGATGAGCAGGTATTTCCAAAGAAATAGCGATAACTATAGAAATTGGTCAAACTACTCGAACTCAAAATTGGAGAATAGATACAAGATAGCGAAGGATTTTGAGGTGTGTATCGAAAGGGTGAAAAAATATAAATCCAATAATTTTTAAAAATGTAAGGTTGCTCGATTGGGCAGCCTTTTTTTTATATACATGCGACAAAATAGAAGAAATTTTGTCGCATTTTTAATTATTTTGTCGCATTGTCGCATTGATTGTTCAACCACATGTTCTTTGTATTAATTTTGCAGTGTCAAAAGGATGAAAGGCATTGTAACGATGTCGGAATCCAAGATTTGACAGTGATGTTTGAATAGATGTCCCAATTTGTCATTATAAAATGTTTTTTGAGCTCTCCCGTCGAGAGACGCATGGGAGCTCTTCTTTAAAAGAAACAGGATTTTATTATTTAAATTAAAAATATAAAACAATGAAATTATCAAAGAATTTTACTTTAGAGGAACTTATCCGATCGGAAACGGCGGAGAGGTTGGGAATTGACAATGTTCCTAAGGACGAGAAGGTGATTGAGAACTTAAGGAACTTGTGTTTTGAGGTGCTGCAACAACTGAGAGATTATGTGAAAGCGCCTGTGGTGATTAACTCGGGGTTCAGATGCCCGAAACTCAATGAGGCGGTGGGCGGTGTGAAGACCAGTCAGCACTGTAGTGGGGAAGCTTGTGATATAAGGCTATCTTCGCCTAAGCAGGGACGCGAGTGGGCGGCTTGGATTGAGGACAACTGCCGATTCGACCAGATGCTGCTCGAAAGGAATAAGAGCGGAGCGGTGTGGCTGCATGTGTCGTGCAAGAGAGATGCTTCGAAAAACAGACAAAGCTTTACAATATTGAAAGTTGAAGGTTGAAAGTTGAAAATTGAAAGTTGAAAATTTAATATTAAAAGATTATGAGAAATGTATTTATAGAGACGATTAAGATTGATACACAGACGGTGTATCATGAGAACGGGAGTGTTAGTGTTACTCCTGCGGTGTATGAGGATGGTAAGCACCAGGTTGTGGCGGGAGGTAAGACGTCGGTGAGTCAGAAGGGAAAGCTCATTACTGACGATGACGGGAGAAGCAAGTTCTTGCCTTATGCTGCCGGTGGCGGCAGCCGATATTCAAGGGTGTTTAAGACTCGACATGGCACTGTGAAACAGAGCCAGAGCAATATCATTTTTTCCATTAATTTCCCCAAGAAATATGGAAAGACCTTGATAAACTCTCTGCTGCATGAGGAACTGGCTTTGATCGAGGCGTATGCCAAGAGCCAGAGCTGCGTGGGTAAGGACGAAGAATGGGAGGTGAGCCTATGAGTTGTTATTTTATTCAATATGTGCAGGGCGCTAAGATGATGCGCCCTGTACAATCAAAAGAGGAATACCTGAAGCTGAGGGATTCTGACAGGCAGAAATGGCTGGTGAGCGAGATAAGGAAGGGTAAGAAGGACGGAAGCAAGAGTAAGGAAGAGATTGACAAAATGAAAAGACAGTTGATTCAGTTTAATTACTCTTGTATCCCCGGCGAGGACGGTCATCTTAAGGGTGTTAAGACTCCATCGATGTCGTTTGGTATGGATATTGACTTCGACCCTGAGGACCCTGACTATGAGAAGAAGATGGCTGAGGTGCCGAGGGTAGTTATGGAAAAGAAGGACGAGTTGGGGCTTCTGATGATGGAAAGAAGCGTTGGCAAGGGATATCATCTCGTGTGCAAGCGTACTATTTTCGATGGCATCGCCGAGGGCAAGATTCTTGAAAATCAGGAGATGAACCTTAGGAGGACGAGCGAGATTATCGGATGTGCTTTTGATAAGGGTGCGAAGGATGTTACGAGGGTGTTCTTCGGGACTACGGCAAGCGAAGAGGATTTGCTGTTTCTTGATGAGGGGCTGTTTGAGGCGGAGAAGGCGGAGGGCCAGGCAGCGAAACTGCCTGGAAAGGTGGCTGCACCGCAAGGAGCGGCGGCGGTGGTTGCGGCATCCGCGCAAGGAGCGGCGGCGGTGGCTGCACCGCAAGGGGCGGCGGCGGTGGAGGCATATCAAGGTATCCCCTACTCTGCCATTATCAAGAAATACTGGGAACTGTTTTATGAGGGACACGAGCCTTGCCTTGGCGACAGGAACGTAAAGACCTATGAAATATGTCTGCAGATGAGGTCGATATGTGATTTCTCGAAGGACATTTTGGAAAAAGTGATCCCAAAATATGATAATTTCCCTGAAGATGAATGGAGAAGAACCATCGAGAGTGCGCTGAATGAACCGCACAAGGGTATGCCCTATAGAATAAAACAGGTGTTGAAAGCTCTAAGAGAAGAGCGCAAACTGAAATACCTGGCAATAGGCGCAAGCAAGGGTGACGACGAGAACGACTCCAACGTGAAGGGAGCGGGTATGCCGCAACGTCCACAACGTATGCCACGATTCTTGAAACTTATTTCGTCGAAGGTGCCGGAGAAGTTTAAGGCTATGGTGGAAGAGGCTATATGGCCGTCGTTGTGCGCTCACCTCCATGGGGTAAAGTTTAAGTATATAGATGGATGTTCGCGCGAGGCAAACATTTCATCGCCACTTATCGGAAGACAAGGTATCGGTAAGGGAAACGTGAACATGCCCATACAGATAGTGCTTGCCGACATCACCGAGAGCGACGAACAGAACGAGAAGCGCGAGGCTCAGTGGAGACAAAACAACTGGGGCAAGGGTTCGCAAAAGGACAGGCAAAAACGCCCTACAGACCTTATCATCCAACGTCTGGACACCGATCTCACGCCAGCGGCATTGGCTCAATCTCTCGTGGATGCCGAAAACAACGGTGAGCGAAGAATCATTACATGCGTTGATGAAATAGAGATGCTGAATCAGATAAGCAACAAGGGATTTGATTCGGTGGGGCTACTCATCAGATACGCCTTCGATTCTGCCAAGTGGGGCCAGAAAAGAGTAGGAATCGATTCTGTGAATGGCAAATACACGGTAAGATGGGTGTGGAATGCTAGTTGCACCCGTGAATCGGCACATTCATTCATAACAAAGAGATGGGTGTCGAACGGAACTCTGAGCCGACTGAATCTCAATACTATTCTTGTACCAAAGGGACGACAGGATATTTCTGTGATCGGTGACTACGACGATGCCTACAAGGAGAAGGTTAAGGAGTATGTTGACAAACTGAATGCTGCCAGCGGACTTGTGCAATGCCCTCAGGCAGACAAGTTGGCTAAGGAGATGCTCAACGAGCATAACGAAATTGCCGACCAATGTGAGAGCGAGGGTTATCGCATCATGTCATATCGTGCGGTGGTGATAGGATGGCTGAAGGCTAATATTCTTTACATTCTCAACGACTACAAATGGGACAAGGCGATTGCCGAATATGCAGCTTATTCAGTGCGTCGCGACCTATGGGTGAAGTTCTTCCATTTCGGCGACGAGATTACGGAGGTATTCGACAAGGAGGACGACAATATTCATAGTCCTATCCCGCAGAATATGTTCTCGATGTTGCCACAGGAGTTCACATACAACGAGTATCTGGAAATGAGAAAAGCACAGGGGTTGGCAGGTGACGGTAAGAGTACACTGCGCTCGTGGGTGCATCGCAAAGTTCTGATGATTGATGATGTGAGCGGCAAATATGTGAAGATCAATAAATAGCGTTGCAACGTTGCAGCGTTGCAGTGTTGCAGCGTTGCAGCGTTTTTTTTATAGCATAGGCACGGATTCCGTGCCTTTATATTTACTCTAAAAGAGTAAAACGGAATGAAGAAAACATAATATTCATTAATTAATATCGTTGATATGCTTTTTTTTCGTAAATTTGTAGGCTGAATATGCAAGCATACACGATATAACGTGTTATCTTAGTAAAACTTATCATTCACGAAACAATTAAAACGATATGAAAAAAGTGCTTTCCATAATATTTTTGGGACTATCGATGCTGACAGCTCCTATCAGCGCACAGAACTATTCTGCACTGTGGAAACAGGTAAAAACGGCACAGGACAAGGACTTGCCAAAAACGGAATATGAACTGCTGACTCAGATAGCCGACAAGGCGGAGACGGAAAAAGCCTACGGACAACTGATGAAGGCGAAAATACAGTCGATACGCGCCCTCAACAGTATCAATGGCGACTCGCTGCTGCCTGCGGTGAGAAGGGTGGAATCCGAATATGCCAAGACCTCGGACAAGGCTCTGAAGGCTGTGTATGCCGCTGTGCTATACAAGATATACGACATGGAAGGCAACCGGCTCCATGCTGACAACGAGAAGGGACACGAGGCGAAGACTGCAGAATATCGCAAGGCTGCCATCGCCGATGTAGATATGCTCGGCAAGACAAAGGCGGGGACATTCGAACCGATGGTGGTGGAGGGCACTAACGCCAATATATTCGGGGGCGACCTGCTGAGCGTAATTGCCAACGAAACTGGACAGTATCTGCCGATGTTTGAATACTACAACAAAAGCGGCAACAGGCGGGCGGCTTGTATCGCCGCACTGAAATATGTGCAGACGGAGGTGAAGGAGGAGGCTGGAAAATATGCAGTGAAGAAATCTCCGTATGTGTTCGCCCTCGACTCGGTGCTCCACGTGTATGCCGACCTCGACGTGGCCGGTGAGGTGGCCATCGAGCGATATCAAGCCATGACGAGATGCAAGGACGTGAGCGTGGAGGACCATATCGGTTTTATACATTATGCCCTCGACAAATGGGGCGAATGGCAGGGTATGGGACAACTGCGCCAGGCGGAAAAGGAACTGACACGCTCGATGTTCACTGCCGAGATTGACCAAAGCGTGAAGAGGTCGGGAGCGGATTTCTGGGTGAAGCTCAACAGGGTGAGAAACGTGGAGACTCTGACCATGAATATCTATAAGGTGGATGTGGATGGCAGCAGAAACTATATGCTGACGAACACCAACGACATGAAGGTGATAAAGTCGAGGATGGCAGAATATCCCTCACAGACAAAGACTGCAAAATTCGGAGGATTACCAAATTATCAGATTGTGAACGACTCCATCAAGGTGGACGGGCTGCAGAGGGGGGTGTATCTCGTGGAGATAGCATCTAATCCTGCCACATCAACAACCCGACAACTGCTATGGGTGAGCGACCTTATGACCATCACCCAGTCGCTGCCGGAAAACAAGATGAGGTTTGTGGTGGTGAACGCCACAAGCGGCCAACCGGTGGGAGGGGCGAAAATCAACGTGAAGCAACTGTCGGCAAAGGCCACGACGGAGACCATCACATGCGACGCAAACGGTGAGGCGATATTCAAAATGAGCAACAAGAGTTCGCTGGAATTCTACACATACACCGACGACGACAAGGCATGTCTGAAAAGTTCGATATGGAGCGGATTCAACTTCAATGACTCCGACGGCAAGGTGGAGGAAGATGTAACTATCTTCACCGACCGCAGCATCTATCGCCCGGGACAGAAGGTGAAGGTGGCTGCCATCGTATATGCCAAGGACTCATGGACAAAGGCGCACGCCCTCGACGGGAGGAAGATGACGGTGGTGATGCGCGATGCCAACCGCAACATCGTTGACGAAAGGGAGGTGACTACCGACAAATACGGAACGCTGAGCGTGGAATTCAATATCCCGGAAGGAGGAATGTCGGGCAACTACCGAATATCTGCAGGCACAAGCAGCGCAAGAATACGCGTGGAGGAATACAAACGACCTACATTCAAGGTGGAATTTCCCTCTGTAAACACAAGATACCAGGATGGCGACACCCTGAGCATCGAGGCAAAGGCAATGTCGTATGCCGGTGTGCCGGTGCAGGGAGCAAAGGTGAAATATCGCGTGATTCGCCGACCCTCACTATGGTGGTCGCCGTGGTATAGAACCGATGACAGTAATGTGATCATCAAGGAGGAGGAGACAATCACCGACGGCGACGGACAGTTTGACGTTTCTCTGCCACTCATTCTGCCCGAGGAGAAGGGAATAAGGAGATTCTACAACTTCACCGTGGAAGCCGACGTGACGGACATCAGCGGCGAGACTCACAGCGGAGAGATGAGCATACCGCTCGGAAGCCGACCCACCGCCATCAGCAGCAGTATTGCAGAAAAGGAACTGGGCGACAGCCTGAAGAGCGTGACGGTGTATCTGAAGAACCAGGCGGGCATAAATGTAAACACTCCCGTGAGGATGAGAATAGACGAGGGTGAATGGCTCGAAGGACGCACGATGACTCCTATTGCCCTACCCAAGAAACTGCTCTCGGGCAAGCACTCGCTATATGCATTGTGCGACAGCGACACCCTGAGACAGGAGTTTGTCGTGTTTAACCTCAGCGACACACGTCCATGCACCGACACCGACCAGTGGTTCTATCTCTCGGCGGAACGATTTGCCGACAACAACACTCCAGTGACATTCCAGGCAGGATCATCGCGCGACAACGTGCATGTGGTGTATTCAATAATCGCCGGCAACAAGGTGATAGAGAGCGGACACAAGGACATCAGCAACGCTCTCATCAACCGCACATTCAAATACGAGGAAACATACGGCAACGGTATCCTGCTCACATACGCATGGGTGAAGGACGGAAAGATTATCAACTCGTCGAAAACAATACAACGACCATTGCCCGACAACCATCTGAGGATGAAGTGGACAACATTCCGCGACCGACTCACTCCGGGACAGAAGGAGCAATGGACAATGAGTATTCTTGACGCCGAGGGAAAACCTGCCGACGCCCAACTGATGGCTACGCTCTATGACGCGTCGCTCGACCAGATACTGAAGCACAAATGGAATTTCAACGTGAGCCTTGACTCTCCCCTGCCCTACACCTCATGGGAGACGGCCTTCAGGCAAAAACTGATATTCTCGGCTTCGGCAAAACTGCCAAAGATTAATTTCACACAACTCCAACTGTCGCACTTTGACGAGGAACTGTTCAACTACAACGGTAGGAGATTCACTCGCTTCGCACAGGTGAATATTAGGGGAGCAAAGTTTGCCTCTGCCAAGGCTATGCCTGGAGACGGAAACATGGTGGTTGTGGAGGAGATGTCAATGGCCGACGGTGCCAACATCGAGATGAAGGCCGCCAAGGAGAGCGGGGATGAAGGACAAAACGCCGAGGAGGTAATAAGGGAAAACATGAACGAGACGGCTTTCTTCTACCCAAATATCATTGCCGACAAGAAGGGCAACGCGGTGATATCATTCACACTGCCCGAAACACTCACGTCATGGAGATTTATGGGAGTGGCTCACACTCCCGGAATGGCGTTTGGATTGCTTGAGGACGAGACGGTGGCACAGAAGGAGATTATGGTGCAACCCAACATGCCGAGATTCGTGCGCATAGGCGACAAGACAACTATCGCCGCCAAGATATTCAATACGGGAAATGCCAAGGCACAGGGTGACATACGCATCGAACTGACCGACCCCGAAACGGGTAAGGTGATAATGAGCGAAAGCAAACCATTCGGTGTGGAGCTCAACAAGACTACCGCCGTGACATTCAACTTCGCTCCCACTGACAACACTCCCGCACTCGTGGTATGCAAGATTGTGGCCAACGGAAAGAGCGGCAACGGTAAGGCCTTCTCGGATGGCGAACAGCATTACCTGCCCATACTGCCCAACAGGGAGATGGTGACTGAGACAACTACATTCACCCAGACGGACAAGGGGGTGAAGACGGTGGATATCGACAAACTGCTGCCGGTGAGGGACAATACATCACGCCTGACAGTGGAATACACCAACAATCCCGCATGGATGATAATACAGGCTCTGCCATCGATTGCCTCTGTAAACGAGAACAACGTTATCGACCAAAGCACATCGCTATATGTCAACATGATAGGCAGGCACATTGCCGAGAGCAACCCGAAGATAAGGACGATGTTCTGCCAGTGGAAGGAGGAGGCACGCAACGGCGGTGAGTCGCTGATGAGCAACCTCAGCAGAAACAGCGAACTGAAGAACTTGCTGCTGAGCGAGACTCCATGGATGGCGGATGCCGACAAGGAAGAGGACATCAAGCGCTCACTGGGCGACTTCTTCGATGACAACACTATGAACGCACGCATCGCATCGGCCATCGACAAAATGGAAAAACTGCAGAACAGCGACGGTTCGTGGAGCTGGTGGAAGGGTATGCAGGGTTCTGCCTACATGACTGCCAACGTGATGCAGACAATAGTACGCATGGAGATGATGGCCGGCGAGAACGAGGACGTGAAAAAGATGAAGCGAGAGGCTTACTCATTCCTCGACAAGGAGATTGTGAAGGAGGTGAAGAGGATGAAGAACGACAAGACGCCATATTTCTCGTCGCTCCACCTGCAATACCTATATACCAATGCCATCGACGGACGCCAACTGCAGGGTGACGTCAAGGCTGCGGCGGATTATCTCATATCTCTGATGAAGAAGGAGATAAAGACGCAGTCGATATATGACAAGGCAATGACCGCCGTGGTGCTCGCCCGCAACGGTGAGCGCAGACTTGCATCCGAATATGTGAAGAGCCTCAAGGAATATACCACCTACAAGGAGGATATGGGCAGATACTTCGAGACACAGCGCGCGGGGTATTCGTGGTGTGACTACCGCATACCTACTCAGGTGGCTGCCATAGAGGCAATGACTCTCGTAGCTCCTCAGGAACAGCCGACAATCGCCGAAATGCAACGATGGTTGCTGCAGGAAAAACGTGGACAGATGTGGAGTACGCCTATCAACAGTGTGAACGCGGTATATGCCTTCCTCATGTCGTCGGCAGACGTGCTCGCACCGAAGGAGGATACTCGTATCGCCATCGACGGTAAACCGCTCGACATGCCCAAGGCTACTGCGGGTATAGGATATGTGAAGACTGCCACCAAGGCCGACAAGAAGATGAAGAGCATATCATTCGACAAGACTTCGGAGGGTACGTCTTGGGGCGCTGTTTATGCGCAGTATATGCAGAAGTCCACTGACGTGAGCAAGAGCGGTGAAGGACTGACGGTGAAGCGCGAGATTATCCTGCCCGAGGGAGGATTGAAGGTGGGAGCGAAGGTGAAGGTGAGAATCACCTTGACTGCCGACCGCGACCTTGACTTCGTGCAGGTCATCGACCGCCGTGCGGCTTGCATGCAACCTGTGGAGCAGCTCACGGGATATCGTGGCGGTGTGTATTGCTCGCCGAAGGACAACTCTACTAATTTCTATCTTAACGCCATGCCCAAGGGCAAGCGTGTGATTGAAACGGAATACTTCATTGACCGCACGGGCACTTACCAAACCGGCACTTGCTCGGCGCAATGCGCCTATAGTCCGGAGTTCTCGGCGACGGCAGGAGGCGAGGAGTTGAAGATTGAAGATTAATTTTAGGCACGGATGGACACGGCTTTTAAGACCACAGATGGGTTTTTATAGACCACAGATTAACACAGATTGGCACAGATTAAGAGCCAAAGGCTCTGATTAGGTTGATTATTGATTATTGATTGTTGATTATTGATAATTGATAATAATCTGTGATAATCAAAATATCTTTGATATTTAAAAAATCTGTGCAAATCTGTAATAATCTGTGGACAAAAAAGTCATAGGAAAAGAATAATCCGTGGAAAAAAGAAGACAGTGATAATCTTTGGACAAAACAATATATGAAAATATGAACTTAAAAGACATTCTAAGATTCCTCCCCTCGGGGAGGTTAGGTGGGGGCTCCTGGGGCTTATTGTTATTTATCGCCATGCCCCTCCACGCCCAAAAACTGCAGGTGATCGACAAGGAAATCGACTGCGGAAAGGTGGAATATAACAAACCGGTGACCGCCACGTTCAAGATGAAGAACAAAGGCGGACGCAAACTGCTCATCTCCGATGTGAGGGTGAGCTGCGGATGTATATCCGCCGAATATCCCAAGAACGAAATCTCTTCGGGAGACGAATTCACCCTGAAAGTGACATACGACGCACGACAGCTCGGACACTTCTTCAAGGAGGCTTGCATATACTCCAACGGAACAAAGGAACCGGTGTATATATCCATGAAGGGAATAGTGCAGGAGCATGTAAACGACTACTCAAAGACCTACCCATACAAGGTGGGCGACCTGAGGGTAGATAAACTCGACCTGGAATTTGACGATGTCAACCGCGGCGATATGCCCGCAGAGGAGATAAACATGGTGAACGAGGGTACGGCAGTGCTCGAACCTAACCTTATGCACCTGCCTCCCTACCTCACGGCTGAAGCGTCCCAGCCATATCTGCGACCGGGACAGACGGGCAAGATAATGGTGACACTGCACTCCGACCTCATCCACGACTTGGGTATCACGCAGACAACTCTACACCTCGCCAACCGCAAGGGCGACAAGGTGAGTCAGGAAAACGAAATCAACGCATCGGCAGTACTGCTGCCCTCGTTTGCACAACTCACCGAGAACGAACTGCTCAATGCACCGAA
>JALFCW010000105.1 GCA_022771625.1 Prevotella sp. | reverse complement strand
CCACGGCAAGGAGATGATAGAGGAAGATGATGAATCCTTCGGTAGTGCCAGCCACGAGACCCTCTTGGATAAAGATACCCGTGAGCACCGTACCGAAGATACCACCTGTGCCGTGGGTGGGGAACACGTCGAGGGCATCGTCGATGCGCGAATGACTACGCCAATACACCGCACTGTTGCAGATGAGGGTGATGACGAACGAGATGAAGATACTCTCGCCCACTGTTACGTATCCTGCCGACGGGGTGATGGCAACAAGACCAACCACACATCCTACGGCAGCACCCATTGCCGAGGGCTTGCGACCACGCAGACAGTCGAAGAATATCCATGTCATCATCGCTGTGGCTGAGGCAGTGTTGGTGTTGAGGAACGCCTTCACGGCAACACCGTCGGCATGCAGCGAACTACCGGCATTGAATCCGAACCATCCAAGCCAGAGCATGGCTGCTCCCAGGAGAACAAACGGTATGTTGGCAGGCTCGGAATTGCGGGTGGATGATTTTCTCCTGCCAAGGAAGATGGCTCCTGCAAGGGCTGCCACTCCCGAAGAGGCATGAACAACGATACCACCGGCGAAATCCACTACTCCCCATTTCAGGAACAGTCCGTCGGGATGCCATGTCATGTGGGCAAGCGGACAATATATCACCACGAAGAAGAATATCATGAAGAACATATATCCCGAGAAGCGCACACGCTCGGCAAAAGAGCCCGTGATAAGTGACGGCGTGATGATGGCAAACTTCATCTGGAAGAGGGCATAGAGAGCCAAAGGGATGGTGGCTCCACCGAGAATCTTACCAGTGGGAGTGGTATATACATCACCACCTACATTATTGAACATAAGGAAAGTGGTGGGGTCGCCAATCACTCCGCCTATGTCGTCGCCAAAGCAGAGCGAGAATCCAAACACCACCCATAGCACGGATATGATACCCATGGCAATGAAGCTCTGGAGCATCGTCGAGATGACGTTCTTGGCTCCCACCATTCCTCCGTAGAAGAACGATAGTCCAGGTGTCATCATCAGCACGAAGATGGTAGCGGTTATCAACCATGCCACGTCGGCGGCATCTATCTTTGAAAAGTCACAGTCGAATGACGGTTCGGGGGCAAATATGCCCGCAATGGCTATTATCACCATTGCCGTCATGAGTAATATCCAACGTTTTTTCATTTTTTTCTTTTTTTTGTAGGTGATGTAGGTGATGTAGGTGGTGTAGGTGGTGTAGGTGATGTAGGGGCTACTTCACATACGCATCATCGTGAACACCGGCTACGGCGCGACCGCTGGGGTCGTTGAGATTCTTGAACGAGGCATCCCATGCAAGGGCCTCGGCTGTAGAGCATGCCACAGAGGGAACGCTCGGTACGGTGAGGGCGGCTGAGTCGCTTGGGAAATGCTCGGCAAAGATGGAGCGATAATAGTATTCCTCTTTGTTGCGTGGAGGATTGATGGGGAATCGCTCGGCAGCATGAGCCATCTGCTCGTCGCTCACCTGGTCGGCAGTAATCTGCTTGAGTGTGTCAATCCATGAATATCCCACACCGTCGCTGAACTGCTCCTTCTGTCGCCAGGCAACAGCCTCGGGGAGCATGTCGGCAAATGCCTCGCGCACAATCTTCTTCTCTATGGTCTTTCCAGGACACATCTTCGCCTCGGGATTAGTGCGCATGGCAACATCGAGGAATTCTTTGTCGAGGAACGGTACGCGACCCTCAACACCCCAAGCCGAAAGGCTCTTGTTGGCGCGAAGACAGTCGTAGAGATAGAGTTTTGATAACTTGCGTACTGTCTCTTCGTGGAATGCCTTCGCGTCAGGAGCCTTGTGGAAATAGAGATAACCTCCAAAGACCTCGTCGGCACCCTCACCCGAAAGTACCATCTTGATACCCATCGACTTGATTACGCGGGCAAGAAGATACATCGGGGTTGAGGCACGGACAGTCGTTACGTCATAAGTCTCAATGAAGTAGATGACGTCGCGTATGGCGTCAAGTCCTTCCTGTATGGTATAGTTGATTTCATGATGAACGGTACCGATATGATCGGCCACCATTCTTGCCTTGGCAAGGTCGGGAGCGCCCTTTAGTCCCACTGCAAAAGAGTGGAGTCGGGGCCACCATGCCTTCGAAGCACTGTCGTCTTCAATTCTATGCTCCGAGAATTTTTCGGCTATTGCACTGATTACTGATGAGTCGAGACCGCCAGAAAGCAGTACACCGTATGGTACATCGCTCATCAGTTGTCGCTTCACAGCGCCTTCAAGTGCATTATGTATATCCTGAACACTTGCGCCATTGTCCTTGACTGCATCATACTCCATCCAGTCGCGGGTGTAATAGCGCTTCATCTTACCTTCGCGACTCGAATAATAGTGTCCTGGCAGGAACACCTCGTATCGGTCGCAGTTACCTTCGAGGGCTTTCATTTCGCTTGCGACATAGACCTTTCCGTCTGCGTCGTATCCTATATATAGAGGTATCACGCCAATGGGATCACGTGCGATGAGAAATTCATCTTTCTCGGCATCGTAGAGTGCAAAGGCGAAAATACCGCTAAGGTCTTCCAGAAAATCGATTCCTTTATCACGGTACAAGGCGAGGATTACCTCGCAGTCGCTGCCAGTTTGAAACTGATACTTGTCGGCATATTGCTTGCGTATATCCTGGTGATTGTATATCTCACCATTTACAGCCAACACTTGTTTCATGTCGGGACTGAACAAAGGTTGCTTACCTGATTCAGGATCGACGATAGAGAGACGTTCGTGGCAGAGGATAGCAGAACCGCCATTATAAATACCGCTCCAGTCGGGACCGCGGTGGCGGATTTTCTGACTCATACGCAATGCCTTTTGTCTCAGTTCAGGAGTTTGCTCCTGAATGTTGAAAATTGATACAATTCCACACATAGTATTATTTTTCTTTTTTATGTTTGATGTTTGCTATTTGTTTTTAAATTGAAGGTTGAAGATTGAATTGCTGCGCATTGGGTAGCGCAGCAATTCAACTTTCAGCTTTCAATCTTCTATTTAGTTGAAGCAGCTCTCTCCATGCTCATAGATGTCAAGACCCTCTTCCTCAATTCTCTTGTCAACTCTCAGACCTGCAATCTTCTTGATACCGAAGAACAATATGATACCTGCAATGGCAGCCCATGCGTCGATGGTGAGGACACCAAGGCACTGTGCACCGAAGAATCCGAATCCACCTCCGTAAAGAGCACCGCCGTCGAGGGCGAACAGACCAGTGAGGATTGTTCCGAGAATACCGCAGACACCATGTACTGAACTTGCACCGACAGGGTCGTCAATGTGAAGTTTGGTGTCGATGAACTCGATAGAGAATACCAATACAATACCGGCTGCGAGTCCGATGATAGCTGCTCCGAGAGGACTGACGAGGTCGCATCCAGCTGTGATGGCTACAAGACCGGCAAGAACACCATTCAATGTGAGAGAGAATGACGGTTTGCCATACTTGATCCATGATGTGAACATTGTTCCGATACCACCTGCTGCAGCTGCAAGGTTGGTGGTGAGGAATACATGTGAGATAGCTGTACGGTTGACCTCACCAGAAGCTGCAAGCTGAGAACCGGGGTTGAATCCGAACCATCCGAACCACAGGATGAACACACCCAAGGCTGCTGCCATAAGGTTGTGACCGGGAATGGCGCGGCTCTTGCCGTCCTTGCCATACTTGCCAAGACGTGGACCAAGGGCAATGGCACCGATGAATGCCAATACACCACCCACACTGTGTACGACGGCTGAACCTGCAAAGTCGTGGAATGTGGCACCGAAGGTACTCATCATGAATGAACCCTCATCGCCGTTCATCAGCCAACCGCCTCCCCATGTCCAGTGACCTGAGATAGGATAAATCAGCAATGAGATGAACACTGAATAGATACAATACATAGAGAACTTTGTGCGCTCTGCCATGGCTCCAGACACGATTGTGGCTGCTGTGGCACAGAATACAGTCTGGAAAATCAAGAATCCCTCTACAGGAAGATCACTCTCATAGAATGAGAAATCGCCGAAATGTGGCATTCCGATAAATCCTTCTCCGTTGCTGCCGAACATAAAGCCGAAACCAAGCAACCAGAACAATATAGATCCGAACATAAAATCTACAAAGTTCTTGAACAAAATGTTTGCCGTATTCTTGCTACGTGTAAAACCAGCCTCACAAAGGGCAAAACCAGGCTGCATGAAGAATACCAGCATCGCTGCAAGCAGCATCCATACGGTATCCACTGACAGTGACAAATCTGCCACAGGGTCTGTTGCTAAAAATATACTTGTCATAATTTTGTTCCTTTCTCTCTTTTAAATTTGTGCTTTCTCGTGTTGTCTTTCTTTAATCTTTCAATTTTTCAATTTACTTCTCCTGTTCAGCGTTGTAAAGCGCAATATCGCCGCGCTCTGCTGTCCTGATACGTACTGCATCCTCAATTGGGATGATGAAGATACGACCGTCTCCCACCTCGCCGGTGTGGGCGGCCTGCTGGATCGCACTCACTGTCTTTTCAACATTCTTGTCGCGAACCACTACATTAACGAGAACGCGCTCGATACAACTGGTATCGTACATCACGCCACGGTATATCCTGGCCTGGCGCATCTTTCCTTCACCACGTACATCATAGTAAGAAAACCACTCGATGTCGGCGGCAAGCAATGCTTCCTTTACATCCTCGAACTTTGTCTTACGGATGATAGCTTCAATCTTTTTCATGTTTACCTCTCCTAATTTTAATTTGTTAAATCTGACATTTTGTTATATTTCGGGTGCAAAATTACTGCTTTTTGATAGAATATGCAAGTAAATTGCGACATAACGACAAACAAATTGCTTGATTCTTATCTTTTAATTCTATAAATACAGATTGCACTTACGATTTGTAATATGAAGTTATGAATTTGTGACAATTTGTTATTTTGATTAAAAAGTTTGCATAAAAAGATATAAAAACTATTGCAAATACTAACAAAATGTTGTAACTTTGCACCCGAAAGATAACAAAAGAGTATTCAAACAAGAAAAAGAATAGCAAAATGACAGAGACAGTAAGGTTCACAAAGATGCATGGAGCTGGTAATGATTATATATATGTAAATACATTATTATATAATATAAAAGATCCGGCAGCGGCAGCAATTCGATGGAGTGCTCCGCATACAGGTATCGGCAGTGACGGACTAGTACTGATAGATGAGGCGAGGATACCAGAGGCTGACTATTCAATGCGTATCTTCAATGCCGATGGAAGTGAAGCAATGATGTGTGGCAACGCATCTCGATGCATAGGCAAATATCTATACGAGAAAGGTTTGACCGACAAGACGCAGATACGCTTGTTGACTCTCTCGGGAATAAAGATACTTAACCTCCATCTCGACGCAACCGGCAAGACGGTGGAGAGTGTTACGGTTGACATGCTTGAACCGGTAACAAAAAACAAGGCACAGCTTTCAACAGACGACGGTTCTATGACTGAAGGACTGGTGGAGGCCGACGATAAAGAGTTCAGAGGAACGTTCGTGTCGATGGGAAATCCCCATTTCGTGATCTTTGTTGATGATATCAGTGAGATTGACGTGGCACGATATGGTAAGATATTGGAATATGACCCGCTCTTTCCGGAGCGCTGCAACATTGAGTTTGCAGAAGTTCTTCCCTCGGGCGCTATTCGCACGAGAGTGTGGGAGAGAGGTAGTGGAATAACGATGGCATGCGGCACAGGAGCATGTGCAACAGCAGTGGCAGCTGCCATTACTGGCAGGGCGTCGCGCGAGAGTGACATCTTGATGGATGGCGGAACCCTCCACATCGAGTGGAGCGAGCAAGATGGTCATGTGTATATGACCGGTCCTGCGGCATTCGCATTTGAGGGAGAGATTGCTCTTCCGGAGAAATAGGCAAAACTTCAACAATCAATAATAAGAGAAAAAAGAATATTATGGCATTAGTAAATGAACATTTCCTGAAGCTGCCGAACAATTATTTGTTCGCAGACATCGCAAAGAAAGTGAACGCCTTCAAGGTGTCACATCCCAAGGCAGAGGTGATAAGTCTTGGTATCGGCGACGTTACCCAACCGCTCTGCCCCGCAGTGATAGAGGCTATGCACAAGGCTGTAGATGAAATGGCAAGCAAGGACTCATTCCGAGGATATGGTCCAGAGCAAGGTTATCAATTTCTGCGTGATGCTATCGTAAAGAACGATTTCGTTGCACGCGGCATTCATCTTGAGGCAAGTGAGATATTCGTTAATGACGGTGCCAAGAGTGACACCGGTAATTTTCAGGAATTGGTGAGATGGGATAACAGTATTGGAGTAACCGACCCAATCTACCCTGTGTATATCGACTCTAACGTGATGATAGGACGTGCGGGTGAGTTGGGTGAGGACGGCAAATGGAGCAATGTGACTTACATGCCGTGTTCCGCCGAGAATAATTTCACTCCGGCATTGCCCGACAAGAGGGTGGATGTTATCTATCTGTGTTATCCTAATAACCCCACGGGAACGGTGATTACACGCGACGAACTGAGAAAGTGGGTTAACTATGCCATTAAGAACGATGCACTCATCTTCTATGATGCAGCCTACGAGGCTTATATTCAGGACGAGGACATTCCTCATTCTATTTATGAGATAAAGGGTGCGAGAAAGGTGGCGGTGGAATTCCATAGTTTCTCAAAGACAGCTGGATTCACTGGTATAAGATGCGGATATACAGTAGTGCCCAAAGAACTGACTGTTGCCACTCTCAGCGGTGAGCGCGTTCCGCTCAATCACCTTTGGAACCGTCGCCAGTGCACAAAGTTCAATGGTACGAGCTACATCAGTCAGCGTGCTGCCGAGGCTATCTATACTCCCGAGGGTAAGGAGCAGATCAAGGCAACCATCGACTACTACATGAACAATGCCCGCACGATGTACAACACCCTCACCGAACTTGGTCTTGAGGTGTATGGCGGTCGCAACGCTCCTTATATCTGGGTAAAGACTCCTAACGGAATGGGTAGTTGGAAGTTCTTCGAGCAGATGCTCTATGAGGCACATGTGGTATGTACTCCAGGTGTGGGATTCGGTCCAAGCGGAGAAGGATATATCCGACTCACTGCCTTCGGAGAAGCAGAAGACTGCAAGGAGGCAATGGAAAGACTGAAAAAATGGCTTTCTTAAATTGAAAATTGAAGATTGAAAATTGAAGATTTAAGATTGACAATGAAGAGTGAATATTAGAGAGGATAATAATAATACAAACACAAAATTTTAAAAAAAGAAAGGGAAAGATTATGAAAAATGTAAAAAGATTGGCTCTCGCCGCTATTATGATGGTATCGGGAGCATCAGTGATGACAGCACAGGACAAGGTAGAGGCAACAGTTGCTGCCGATGTTGTAAATGATTACATCTGGCGTGGTACTGACTGCGGTGATGCTGCTTTCCAGTCTACTCTTGGTCTTAGCTACAAAGGCCTGTCGCTTACAGGATGGGGAAGTGTAGGTATCGTAAATAGTGATGATACCAAGGAGTTCGACCTTACTCTCGCTTATTCTACAGGTGGATTCAATATCGGTATTACCGACTACTGGTTTAGTGCCGGTGGCGATCCTGAAGGACGTTACTTCAAGTACAATGCACACTCCACCAACCATGTGTTCGAGGCAAACATCGGTTATGATTTCGGTCCTGTAGCACTGCAGTGGTTCACCAACTTCTCTGGTAATGACTATAAGGCTGACGGAAAGCGTGCTTATTCATCATACGTAGAAGTGTCAGCACCATTCAAACTCGGTGGTCTTGATTGGAATGCGGCTGTTGGTGCTGTTCCTTTTGAGGATTCAGGTGTATATGGCGCATGTGACAAGTTTGCTGTAACCAACGTATCGCTCAAGGCTACAAAAGACCTTAAGATTACCGATTCATTCTCTCTGCCGGTTTTCGCCCAGGTTGTAGGCAACCCGCATGACCAGAAGGCTTATCTCGTATGTGGATTCACATTGATTCCGTAATAAATAAAAAATAGATAATAATATTAATAATATAAACTTTCAAAACAATGGCAAATTTAAGATTTCAGGTTGTAGAGGAGGCATTCAAGAAGAGTCCCCTCGCCGTAGAGGCTCCGAAAGAGCGCCCTTACGAGTATTTTGGTAAGTACGTTTTCAATCGTGAGAAGATGTACAAGTATCTCCCGAAGGATGTTTATGAGAAGCTCGTTGACGTAATCGACAATGGCTCACGTCTTGACCGTTCTATCGCTGATGCAGTAGCAGCTGGTATCAAGCAGTGGGCAGTTGAGAATGGCGTAACCCACTATACTCACTGGTTTCAGCCTCTTACCGAGGGTACTGCTGAGAAGCACGACTCATTCATCGAGCATGATTTCAAGGGTGGTATGGTAGAGGAGTTCAGCGGCAAACTGCTCGTTCAGCAGGAGCCTGACGCTTCTTCGTTCCCCTCTGGAGGTATCCGCAATACTTTCGAGGCTCGCGGTTATTCAGCTTGGGATCCTACATCGCCAGTATTTATCATCGACGACACTCTCTGTATCCCCACCATCTTCATCTCATATACAGGTGAGGCACTTGACTATAAGGCTCCTCTGCTTCGCACTCTGCATGCTGTGAATGTAGCTGCCACTGATGTGTGCAAGTATTTCTATGATGATGTTAAGAAGGTGCAGAGCAACCTTGGTTGGGAGCAGGAGTACTTCCTCGTTGACGAGGGTCTCTATTCAACTCGTCCCGACCTTCTTCTCACTGGTCGTACACTGATGGGTCACGACTCTGCAAAGAACCAGCAGATGGAAGACCACTATTTCGGTACTATTCCAGATCGTGTTCAGGCCTTCATGAAGGATCTTGAGATTCGTGCTCTCGAACTTGGTATTCCTTGCAAGACTCGCCACAACGAGGTTGCCCCCAACCAGTTTGAACTCGCTCCTATATTCGAGGAGACCAACCTCGCCGTCGATCACAACATGCTCCTAATGTCACTGATGAAGAAGGTGGCTCGCAAGCATGGATTCCGCGCCCTTCTCCACGAGAAGCCATTCGCAGGTATCAACGGTTCGGGTAAGCACAACAACTGGAGTCTTTCTACCGATACCGGTGTTCTGCTCCACGCTCCTGGCAAGACTCCCGAGGATAACCTCCGCTTTGTAACATTCATCGTAGAGACTCTGATGGGTGTATATCGCCACAACGGTCTGCTCAAGGCTTCAATCATGAGCGCTACCAATGCTCATCGTCTGGGTGCTAACGAGGCTCCTCCCGCAATCATCTCGTCGTTCCTCGGCAAGCAGCTTACTGAACTGCTCGACCACATCGAGGCTTCCGACACTGACGATCTCTTTGCAATGGCAGGTAAGAAGGGTATGAAGATGGATATCCCTGAGATTCCTGAGCTGCTTATCGATAACACCGATCGTAACCGTACATCTCCGTTCGCGTTCACCGGTAACCGCTTCGAGTTCCGTGCTGTAGGTTCTGAGGCCAACTGTGCTTCGGCAATGACAGCCCTCAACGCCGCTGTGGCAGAGGCACTTGTTGACTTCAAGGCTCGCGTTGACGCTGAAATAGCTGCCGGTAAGGACAAGACAAAGGCTATCGTTGACATTCTCCGCGAGGATATCAAAACCTGTAAGCCTATCCGCTTCGATGGCAACGGATATAGCGACGAGTGGGTTGTGGAGGCTACAAAGCGTGGTCTCGATGTAGAGAAGAGTTGCCCGGTTATTTTCGAGCGTTATCTCGACGAGTCAAGCATCAAGATGTTCGAGAGTCTCGGTATCATGTCGAAGAAGGAACTTGAGGCCCGCAACGAGGTTAAGTGGGAGACATATACAAAGAAGATTCAGATTGAGGCACGTGTTATGGGCGACCTCTCGATGAACCATGTTATTCCTATCGCCACCCACTATCAGTCAATGCTGGTTAAGAACGTTCTGAACATGCGCAGCATCTATCCCGCAGAAAAGGCCGACAAACTCTCTGAGCGTAACTTCAAGCTCATCGAGGAAATCGCCGAGCGCACTCAGACTATCGAGCGTGGTGTTGAGGAACTGATTAACGCACGCAAGGTGGCCAACAAGATTGAGAGTGAGCACGATAAGGCTATCGCATATCATGACACAGTGGCTACAAAGATGGAAGAGATCCGCTATCAGATTGACAAACTCGAACTTATCGTCGAGGATGATCTGTGGACACTGCCGAAGTATCGTGAACTGCTGTTCATAAGATAAGTTCTATTTAAGCCAACTTTGTTGACTAAGAAATATTACACGCAGACAATCTATTTCTTTTTTTGGTTGTTTGAAGTTTGCGGCGGGGAATGGCTGTGAAGCTGTTTCCCGCTATTATTGTTTTTCAACGGATGTACAAGCTTTTTATTAATACTATTTTAGCAAATATCAGCGTTTTCCTGAAAAATTCTTTGTCAAATGAAAAATTATATGTATCTTTGTGCCGATAAAAACCAAAAGTATGAAAAAATATCTAATTTCATTATTTGTTCTTGTGGCATCTATTCCTTCGATGGCACAGGACAAGAATAGCCGATTGTTAGGGGCGGATATATCAATGTTGCCCAAGTATGAGGAGAGAGGCTCCGTATTCCGTGATTCCCAAGGAAATGAGGTAAAACCATTGGAGTTCTTCAAGCAAAGCGGATGGAATGCAGCTCGTGTGCGCCTTTTTGTAAATCCCGACAAAGCTCCCGAACAGGGCAAGGGCGAGGGCGTTTGCCAAGATATTCCTTACGTGGCAAAGTTTGGCAAGCAGATTAAGGACGCAGGAATGCAGTTTATGCTTGATTTCCATTATTCTGATACATGGGCAGATCCTGGTAAGCAGTTTATTCCGGCTGATTGGACCGACCATTCGGTTGATGCCTTGTGCAGTGAAATATACAAACATACAGTTGAGGCTCTCAAGGCTATGAAGAAGGCAGGTGCAGAGCCCGAACTGATACAGGTGGGCAATGAGATTACCAACGGAATGTTATGGCCTGTGGGTAAGATTAATCATAATGACGAGGATGATTGGTCGATACTATGCCGTATGGTGTCAAGTGGCACCAAGGCATGCCGTGAGCAGTGTCCCAAGGCACGCATCATTATCCATACTGAGAAAGCTGGCGACTGGGGAATCACCAAGCGCTTTTATGAGGAGTTGCGCAAGCATGGCAACGACTACGACATCATCGGACTCAGCTATTATCCCATGTGGCATCGTAACGTAGGTGTGCTTTCTGCCACTCTTGATTCCCTTCAGACTTTCTTCCCGGAAAAAGAGGTGATGATTGTGGAGACGGCCTCGTATTATTCTCACGATAATGATAAATGGTCGAAGCCCGATTCTTATTCAGAGTTCTATCCTATCTCTATCGACGGACAGACGATGTTCACCAAGGAACTTGTGGCTGAATTACGTCGCCATCCCAATGTCACAGGACTATTCTGGTGGTTTGCCGAAGAGAATGCCTCTGGCGGTGATGTCACCAAGGGGTGGCTCAACCGTGGTCTGTTTGACAATCACACCGGCCGCGCATTACCCGCATTTTATGAATTCAATAAATATTTAATCAAATGAAGAAAACCTTATTATTGATTGTTGCGGCAATGATGAGCATTGCCACATTTGCAAAGAAGGACACCCCGGTAGATAAGTGGGGACAGTTGCAGGTGAAGGGAGCACAATTGTGCGACCAGAACGGAAAACCTGTTGTGCTGCGAGGTGCCAGTCTCGGATGGCACAACCTTTGGCCTCGCTTCTATAATCCAGGTGCAGTAAAATGGCTTACAGAGGATTGGAATGCCACAGTGGTGCGTGCAGCCATGGGTATAATGATCGAGGACAACTATCTCGAAAACCCACAGTTTGCCCTACAGTGCATCGAACCGGTAGTGAAGGCTGCCATCAAGCAGGGTGTGTATGTCATCATCGATTGGCATTCGCATAATCTGCTCAAGGACGAGGCTGTGAAGTTCTTTGGCGAGATGGCACAGACCTACGGCAATTATCCCAACGTAATATACGAAATATACAATGAACCTGTTGAGGATTCATGGGAATCGCTCAAGGACTATGCTGCGGCAGTGATAGGTGAGATACGCAAGTATGATGCCGACAATGTTGTTCTAGTAGGCTGTCCCCATTGGGATCAGGACATACACATTGTGGCGGAAAGTCCGCTCAAGGGTTTCGACAACGTGATGTACACCGTTCATTTCTATGCTGCCACCCACAAGCAGTATCTGCGCGACCGAGTTGAGGCTGCTGTGTCAAAAGGTATTCCTGTTTTCGTTTCCGAGTGTGCTTCGATGGATGCCTCTGGTGATGGTAAGATTGATGAGGGAGAGTGGGGCGCATGGATTCAGATGATGGAAAAGCAGAAAATCAGTTGGGTGTGCTGGTCTGTTAGTGACAAGAACGAGACTTGCTCCATGCTTCTTCCTCGTGCAAAGGCTACAGGCGACTGGACCGTTGACCTCATCAAGCCATGGGGAAAGATTGTAAGGCGCGACCTTCAGAAATACAACAAGTAACTCATCTTTAGGGATTTTTTACCACAGAGGGCTGCGCAATCGTTTGCGCAGCCTTAATCATATCTTTAACAACCATTTAACTATCCCATCCAAGGATTTTTACTACTTTTGCGCAAAATTCAATAAGTAAAAATCCTAAATATGAAGAAATTATTTACACTCGTCGCCGCAGCGCTATCTTCGTTAGCAATGATGGCTCAGGGTTGGCCCGCCGACTATAAGGGCGTTATGTTGCAAGGCTTTTCTTGGGACTCCTATGTTGATACACAATGGGATAACTTGCGTAGTCAAGCTGATGAATTGTCTCAGTTCTTCAGTTTGATATGGGTGCCCAATTCCGCTAATTGTAATAATGGTTATAATAATATGGGATATATGCCTGTATATTATTACGACCAGAATTCCAGTTTCGGAACAGAAAAGCAGTTGCGCTCAATGATTTCCACTTTTAATGAAAAAGGAGTTGGAATGATTGCAGATGTTGTAGTTAATCACCGTAATAATCTTGGTGTCAATGGATCGTGGGTGGATTATCCAGTAGAGACATATAAAGGTCAGGAGTGGACAATGTATCCCTCGGATATTTGTGCCAACGATGATGGTGGTAACACAAAAGTATGGGCTGATAAAAATGGAGTAAAACTTAGTAACAATAATGATACGGGCCAAGACTGGTCAGGTTGCCGAGATCTCGACCATAATAGCGAGAATGTACAGAAGAACATCATCAACTATCTCAAATTCCTCAAAGATGACCTTGAATACGTTGGCTATAGATATGATATGGTGAAAGGTTATTCTTCATCATTCACAGGAAAGTATAATTCGGAAACAAAACCCAAATTCTCCGTTGGAGAATATTGGGATGGCAATGCATCTCTTGTCAAGAATTGGATTAATGGCACAAAGGTGAATGATGAGATACAGAGTGCAGCCTTCGACTTTGCTTTCCGCTATTCAGTGCGTGATGCATGTAATAATGGTGTATGGAGCAATCTCGGAAAAGAGAACGGTAAGGATAGGGTGACAGGTATAACAATAGACAATGGGGAGTATGCCCGTTATGCCGTAACATTCATTGAGAATCACGACACCCAGTATCGTAGTGCCTCTGAGCCGCTCGATCCGATCAAGAAGAATATCATGGCAGGCAATGCCTATCTTCTCACTTCTCCCGGCACTCCATGCGTATTCCTTCCTCATTGGAAACAATATAAGAGTGAAATAAAGCAACTCATTTATATCCGCCAACTCGCAGGTATCTCCAATACAAGTAAGATGTATCAGATGGCAAGCAGCACAGCTTATTATGTGGCTAAGACTATGGGAGAGTCAGACCGCTTCACTATGTTCATTGGTGGTTCTAACGATGCTTATACTGTGAATGATGCGACATTGGTGGCAAGTGGTGAAAATTATAAGGTTTATCTCAGCAACAACACCGAGACTGCATGGGCGAGTGTTCCAACAGGCGATTATCCCGAGGAATTTGAAGTTACTCTGACGGCAGTAAGTGCTTCAGATGGGGCTAAACTCGTTTATACAACGGATGGTTCTGATCCCACTGCTTCTAGCCAGTCTGTTACAAATGGAACGACTCTTAAGGTAAGTGCCGACATTGTGCTCAAAGTTGGTCTCTTGGTAGATGGTGCAGTGAAGGGCATAATTACCCGTAATTATACCATAAAGCCTTTCGAGCCTCACACAGCTACAGTGTATGTTAAGGATCCTCAGTGGGATGATATTTATTTCTATGCTTGGGCAAATGATGAAAAGGGCACGCAATTGCTTGGTGTTTGGCCTGGAACAAAGCAGACAGAAAAGAAGACTATTGATGGAACAGAATGGTATTGTTATTCATTTGATATAAATACTGCTGATTATAGTTTTAATATTATCTTTAATCAAGGTAGTAATAAAGACCAGACAGTTGACATCGGTCCGATAACGTCTGACAAGTATTATGAGATTGCAGAGAAGTCGAATGGCAAATATACCGTTACGGATGTTACAGAATCAATGACATCGGGCATCTCCGGCATAATCGCCGATGCTCCTATAGGCAATGCCCCCGTAAAAGTGTTCGCGATAACTGGCTCGGAACTTCGCAGATGTGCGGCAGGGACTACGATTGCAGATGCAGTCAAGGGATTGCCCAAGGGATTGTATATTGTCGGCAATCGCAAGATTGTTGTAAATCAATAAGTTGTATATGGTGTGTGCGCAAACGTTTGCGCACACAATTTCGCACTTTTATGCAAAAAAAATTGCGAGAGAGCGAAAAAAGTCGTACCTTTGCATCGTCAAAAGACAAATAGTTGTCATTAGACAATGAAAGATTGATATTTATTTAGACGTTATTTACATAAAAAATAGGTAGTTTTAGTTTCTTTAGATTTATAGGTTAGTTAGTTTTTGGTTAGAATTAGTTTTTTTGGTAATTAAGATTGGTTAGATTGGTTTTTAGGTAACACAAAACAAAGTAGTGAGTTAGTTTTTTTAGAGTTGAAATGGGGTCTTGTTGTGGTAACAGGATCCCTTTTCGTTTTTTATATATTTAGCATAAATAATGCCTATAGTTTTTTTTAGTGAAAAAATCACATGTTTGTTTGGTAGTCTCATTATAATGTATTACCTTTGCCCCATAATAAGTAAAAATCTAAGTGACAGAAAATACTATGAATGATAACCAACCTAAAGTAGCGATAGTTAATCCTACCGACGAGCATACCAAGGAGGTGATTGTCAGGGCTTTGGCCGAAAAAGTGGCGCAGTTTGAGTGCTTCTATGGAGATGACGCGAGTGCCAGGGCGGTGGAGTGTGTCCGCTCGGGCAATGCTGATGTGTTGATGAAGGGGGCGGTGAATACAGATGTCCTTCTTCGTGCCGCTCTCGACAAGGAGAAAGGAATACTTGCCAAAGGAAAGGTGATGGCTCATATCTCGGTGGCAAATATTCCGGGATGGGAACGCCCTGTCATCTTCTCGGATGCAGCTGTCATTCCAAGGCCCGATATCGACCAGATGGATGCCATCGTAAGATACACAGTGCATGCCGCACGTAATCTCGGTATTGATTGTCCCAAGGTGGCACTCACCAATTTCACTGAAAAAGAGAACCCCAAGTTTCCCCAGACTGCCGTTTACAATGAGATAAAACTTAGGGCTGAACAAGGGGCATATGGGGCAGTAGCTATTGGAGGACCGATGGACGTGAAAACGGCTCTTGACGCAGAGAGTGGTAGTATCAAGGGCATTGATTCACCAGTGGTTGGCAATGCCGACATACTCATATTCCCGAATATTGAAGCGGGAAATACGTTCTACAAGACAATCACTCTCTTTGCCCATGCCACTATTGCTGGATGGCTTGCAGGAACGCAGGTGCCGGTGGTGGTGACATCAAGGGCGGATAGCGTGGAATCGAAATACTATAGTTTAATAACAGCACTCAAAATGACAACACGATGAAAACACTTATCATTAATCCTGGTTCTACATCCACCAAACTGGCTATCTACGACGACCTGAAACCGGTGTGGATGTCGGGAGCACATCATCATGCCAAGGAATTGGCGCAATTTCATTCCGCACTCGACCAGTATGACTTCCGTATGGCATTCATACGCAAGAAACTGCAGGAGGGCGAGATAGAGATGAAATTTGATGCCATAATGGGGCGAGGTGGTTTGCTAAAACCCCTTGAAGGTGGCGTGTATGCCGTCAACAAGAAGATGAAAGACGAACTGCTGCAGAACGAAAGCGATCATGTGTGCAATCTCGGTGCTTTGCTTGCCGACGAACTGGCTCATGAGTGTGGATGCAAGGCATATATTGCCGACCCAGGTGTAGTTGATGAATTGCAGGAGGTGGCACGCTATACCGGTGTTCCGCAGATAAAGCGCCGCTCATTGTTTCATGCTCTCAACAGTAAGGCTGTGTCGCGCAAGTATGCCGCATCGCTCGGGCGTAAATATGAGGACATGAGGATAATCGTGGCTCATTTGGGTGGTGGCATCTCTGTGAGTGCCCATAGATATGGCAGGGTGATTGACGTTAATAATGCCCTCGACGGAGAAGGACCTTTTTCTACCGAGCGTGCAGGGACACTACCATCGGGAGAACTCATAAAACTCTGTTTTAGTGGGAACTATACACAAGATAGGATTCGAAAGATGATACATGGCAAGGGAGGGCTTACAGCATATCTCGGCACCAACGATATGATTGCCATATCGCGATGGGCTGAGGATGGCGAGGAACCGGCGCGCACAGTGCTCGATGCTATGCTCTATACAGTGGCAAAGCAGATTGGGGCAATGTTTGTAGCTATGGATGGTGAGGTGGATGCAATCATCCTCACGGGAGGAATAGCGCATAGTGAATATTGTACGGCAGAGATAATACGCCGAACAAAATATCTCGCTCCCATCACCGTGATGCCGGGTGAGAACGAGATAGAGTCGTTGGCATATAATGCCTATTGCCTGTTAAACGGAAAGATTGAGGCGAAGGAATATTAGAACTCGCCTCCTCCTCCGTATCCGTTGTTCATTTCTTCGCCATTGTTATCCTCTTGTTCGTGACCTTTCTTCTTCTTCTGGTTCATATTACCGAAGTTCCAAGAGATATTCACGTTCACATTCTGACTGCGCCACATCTTCTGATATCGCTCGAATGTGTCGTTGGCAGTGTATGTCTCCCATTTGCGGGTGTTGAATGCACCTCGCCAGTTGACAGCAAGGGTAAGTGCCTTGTTGAAGAAGTTCTTGCGCAGACCGAAGTCAAGACCGAAACTCGGTTTGCGATATCCCTGTGTGATGACGCGCTTTGAGTTGTAGTTGCCTGTTATCTGTATTGAGATGTCATAGGGCAGGATGAGGCTTGCCATCATGCGGGCGTCCCATGAGAAGTTTTCGTCGGGTTTGCCGGTGATGGTCTGACCGTTGATCTCATAGTCAAATCCGTTGAGCTTGTAGTAGTAGGCGTTCACGGTGGTGGTAAGGTCGAGCAAGCGGAAAAGCTTGTCTTTGAGTATTAGCTCCACTCCAGCCCTTTGGCTCTTTGCCACATTCTTGTTGGTGGAGTACATCACTCCTCCGTCGTTGTATGATATGCGCTGTATTACGTCGGTGGTAGGACGGTAGTAGCTACCAAACGAGAGAGTGTGTTCCGGCCATGTCTTGAGGAAATTTAGCGCGAAAGAGTTGGTGAACTCCGGTGTCAGTTCTGGATTACCGAATGATATCATCGAGGCATCGCGGGTATTCTTGAAACTGTTGAGTTCGCCACCCCATGGGCGTCTCAGACGTCGGGTGTAGTTGAGCTGCAGTTGCGACGACTCAGTGAGTTGGTAGTTGAGAAAGAGGCTAGGGAAGAGTTCAAAGTAGTCCTCCTTAAAAGGAGTGTCTCTCTTTGTGGCATCGTGTTCCTGGTCCCAGTCATAACTCTCGGTGTTCACCTTCCAGTATTCACCTCTCAGTCCGGCAAGTATGCCGAGCTTACCTATTGATGTGGTCACAGTGCCATAGAAAGCATGTATCTTGTTGTCGTATATAAAGCGGTTGAAATATGCCTTGTCTTCAGTGGGATTGTCGCCTGTCCACGTGATGTCGGTCCACGACTCCTGCGGTGTGTTCTCATGATTGAAGTTGCCGTTGTATCCAGCTTCTATCTTCCACTTGTCGTTAATCTGATTTTCATATTCAAGTTTCACCTCCCACGACTTGTTGTTGATGAACATGGGTCGGTATTGATAGTTGTAGGTTGTCGGGATATCGTCGGCCATCCAGTCGGTTGAGTCGCGATAGTAGTTGTTGTCGTCGCTCTTCCATTTGCTGTGCGACACACTGAGGTCAATCTTATGCTTGTCGGAGAAGTTGTGTGTGTAGCCTCCCTCGATATTCATCATTCGCATGTCTCCGCCGCCATCGGTGAGTCGTGTCATGATATAGTCATCATTGGCATTGCCGAGAGTTCCGTAGTGATAGGGAGTGAGAGATGAGTCCTCACGCTTGCCGAACATACCCATGCCCGAGAGCGACAGATCGTCCTTCTTGGTGGCATGCCATGTCAGTCCTCCGCGCATGAAGAGGTTCTTTCCGCCTCGGTTGCTTTCACTCTCGTAGTTCTGGTAACGCTGCGAGTCGAGATACGTCTGTTGGCTCTCCGAACCGCCCTTGTTCTTCCTACGGCGATAACCAATGTTGGCGAAGGCATCGAGAGTGCCGCTCGAATAATTGATGTTGCCACCTGCATTCCAACCGCCACGGGAGTTGACGCCAGTGCGCACCGACCCGTAGTAGCCTGCCTTGCGGTCACGCTTAAGGATGATGTTGATGATTCCCGCACTACCCTCAGCGCTAAACTTCGCGCTCGGGTTGTCGATTACCTCCACTCGCTCTATGCTCTCTGCCGGTATCTGCTGCAATATCTCACCACGGTTGTCGGTGGTAAGTCCGCTTGCCTTACCATTTATCCATACCTCCACACTCGAGTTTCCCTTAAGGGAAATCTCTCCATCTGTAGATACTTCAATGGATGGAATGTTCTCCAGAAGGTCGCTTGCCGACCCTCCGGCTGCCGCGATAATCTGGTCGGCGCTGAATGACTTCCTGTCAACCTCCAACTTCAGTTGCGAGCGTTGACCGGTCACCTCCACCTCCTTCAGCATCTTCGTGTCTTCGGCGATATATATCAGAGCGAATGATTGTTGGCGCTTGTCCTTGGTGATGGAAAATTGGCGACCTACCGACTTGTATCCCACAAAAGATACCGTCAGGTTATATTTGCCATCAGCAAGACCGTCAATCTTGAATGATCCTTCTGCATCAGTGATGGCTCCTTTCACCATCTTGCCGGTAGCAGCATTTGTCACAGTAACATTCACAAACTGCAGCCTTTCGTCAGTTTGCTTGTCTGCCACATGTCCTTTCACCAATCCTTGTGCAGCTATGTACATGCTGCAAAATAATGCGATAATGATAATATTTAGTCTTTTCATAACTATAATATGACGACTGATTAAGGGAAAAGTTTATTTGCTACCACCTAAAAAATGTTAAATCGCAATAAAAGGGAAAATAATCTCCAATAATTTTTGTCTTTTCATAAAAATGTCGTATCTTTGCAGCCGCAAAAGCAATTGTTTTTGTTCTTTATGGTTGCCCTGATAGTTCAATGGATAGAACAAGTCTCTCCTAAAGATTAGATCCGAGTTCGATTCTCGGTCGGGGTACGCTTTTGTTAATCTTTCCTAAATTTATTCGCTATTTAATATAAGGTACGGATAAAATGACTATATTTGCAAAAATTTTTGTGATATTACCAAATAAAATAACTAAAGTTTATTATTATAAATAACATGAGAATCAATACGATTAAAGGAATTGCCATGTCGATGATTATGGCAGCCGCAATGACATTCGTCTCGTGTGCGGATTGGGATATGCCCCACTATGGTGCAGCTCAGCCCGATCAGACAATCAACAATTTTGATTTCTCTACCACAAGTGGAGAAATAACGCTTAACGTGAGTTATGCGGGTTGCGGTGTAAAAACACCTGTGTTCTTCGAACTGTATGATGAGGAGCCTATCACATGGAACGAAGAGGGTAATGGATATGTGAAGAAGGAGGACGTGAAAGCGCTCTATTCGGCATATACCGACGAAAATTGCGTCTTCAGTGGTACTATCACATTGCCGGCATACGTAGAAAAGGTGTGGGTGTATAGTCCTGCATTCTTTGCCAAAACACTTATGGAGGCTAATGTGGTGGGCAACACTATCACTGTGTCGGACACTGATGGCACAAGGAGTGCAAGAGCTGCGACCCGTGCAGCCGAGGAGGACGGATTCTGCTATATGACCCGTACTGATGCACCCAAGGAATACCAGGCTGGAAAGCGCTGGAAGGAATGGTTGGGAACATACGACGGCAATGGCAAGATCAACTATGCATATACAGGCAAGGACCTTGTGCCCGATGCATCTGTTTATTCAACACATAGTGATATAATTAATGTAGGTCAACTGAATTGTCCACAACAATATCGTAATGCTTCCGACCTCGAAATAACAGCTCCGGCTGAGGTCGTGGTAACGTATTTAGGTGGCAACACTTGCTGGAACAGCTCTTTGGGTTATTATTATTATAAGGTGGGACAAGAGCCTAAAAGCATTGAGGATGTAAATGTTATCATGTTGTTCCCCAATACTCAGGACGGAAAATGGTGCAAGATAAATAGCGCTGATGTTCCCAAAGCAGGAGTTGACCGAATGACATCCGTGAAACTGAAGTATTATCCCAAAATAGCACAGGACAGCAAGGAGGGGGCAACCGACATATTCCCTGCTGGCTACAAGGTGGGATTAGTGCTTGCTACAAACGCATGGAGCAAGAGATTAGATTATAATCAGAATAAGCTCGAAAAAAAATATAGTGAGAATCGCTATTATCGTTCGGCCACTTCAAGTAATTTGGGCGTTCGCCAAAATGCGAATTCAACCGACATGCCTCTCGTAGCATCATATTATACAAAAGACGAGGACTTTGTTGTAGTGTCATTCGAAGATGACTATAAGTTTGAGGACGGAAAGGGTGGCGACCAGAACTTCTCGGATGTGGTGTTGACTATCGGTACTAACCCTGTGGCAACAATTGCAAATCTGCCCACTCTGAATCTCTGGTTAAATGCTGACGAATCCGGTTATGTTACCCTTACTGAAACACTAAAGGGTACTTACCTGTTTGAAGACCTTTGGCCTCAGAAGGGTGATTACGACATGAATGATGCCTGTGTGGAATATATACAGGGTACTTATAAAGACCATTGGAACGACACATACGGAGAGACATTTTCATTTAAACCTCGTCAGAACTTTGCCACAAAGAAAAATGGTATTGCATTCCGACTTATTGGCGGTGATCGTGCAGAGGTCGATTCTAAAGGTAACAAGACTAAAAAGAGAATCTCTGGATATCACATACCGGCAGAGGTAAAACTTTATCTCGGCAATAAGGATATAACAGAGCAGTTGGAGTATGACGAGGAGAATCAGATTTTCTATGTCATCCCTGATACAAAGAAGAATCCTGGTCTTACCTATACCGTGGAATTCCTTCATATACCAGACGGTTCTCCTCAATATTATGAGCGCAATTACAAGGATTATAAGAGTCAGATCGATGTCTTCCTCTATCGCAAGGAGGGCGACAAGAACTGGGAGGTGCATACCAAGGGTATGGAGCCGACACCAAAGATGAACTTCGATTATTTCGGTAAGGGTGATGACTTGTCGAAGCCGTCAGAGGGTATCTATTACGTGAGAGCAGGCAATTATCCATACGCTCTCTTCCTCAACGGACAGCAGATTGACAAGATGAGCAAACTCTTTGACATAAAGAATGAAGGATTCACTCTTGACATGATGTATCCTAAATATACAAAGTGGGTGGAAACAGAAGGAAAAGAAAACCCGAACTGGTATAAATAACGAATTATTATATACTAAATAATAATGTAAAGAGGTCGTGTCAAAAGCAACTGACACGACCCTTTTTGTGTCCAATTATTGTACGCCTCGTGTCCATATTTTAGACACCTTGTTTTTAAGGTGGATAATTATAAGCCTGATTTACATAGAGTTATGTTTTTGGCATGGTTTTGGTATGTATTTTAATGTAACAAAACTCGATTATATATGAAGATAAAAGGATTATTGACAACAATTAGTTTAGGAACGGCGTTGATGTTAGCAGCGTCGGCAATGGCACAGACGGATAAACATGCTGCCGTCGTTGATGCCAACCAAACGGAGTGGACTATGGACAGATGTATAGAGAGTATGCCATGACGCATGCCAGAAAGATTGAAATATGGACATAAAGATTGAAAAGAAGAAGTATTTGGTGCCTAAGAAATACTGGCCGTGGATTGGCGGTGGCACTGTAATCGTGGCTGTACTCGTGTGGCTCGCCACTGGTAATTTTGCATCTACATTGAAGGTGGAACGTCGTGGACTGAGCATCGGCAAGGTGGAGCGCAAGGAGTTTAATGACTATGTGTCAGTGGATGGACAGGTGGTGCCTATCCAAGTGGTGCAGGTTTCGCCCGAAGAGGGAGGCATAGTGCGTGAACGTGTTGTGGAGGAAGGAGCATCGGTGAAGAAGGGCGATGTGCTGGTGCGCCTCTCCAACACCAATCTCGACCTCGAGATACTTCAGGCGGAAAGCGAACTCGCCGAAAAGCAGAACATGCTGCGCAATACGCATATCACAATGGAGCAGGACAAACTCGCCAACAAGAGTGAGGAGGCACAGCTTACTCAGGATGTCATCACCAAGCGTCGTGAATGGGAGATTCAAGAGAAACTCTATAAAGATCGTCTCGTGAGCCGTGAGGAATATCTGAAGGCGAAGGAAGATTATGAACTCTCGTCTAAGAAACTGTCGCTAGTGAAGCAAAAACTGAAAAAGGACGCACAGTTGCGCAAGTCGCAGGTTGACCAAATGGGTGATAATCTCGCGGCAATGCAGAAGAATGTTCTGCTCGTGCGCCAGCGCAAAGAGCGACTGGAGGTGAAGGCACAGACCGACGGTGAGGTGGGACTCCTCGATGTGGAACTCGGACAGAGTATCTCTGCCGGACAGAAGATAGGAGTAATCAACGACCTGTCCGACTATAAGGTGCAAGCACAGGTGGATGAGCATTATATCGACCGTGTTCACCAAGGACTCACTGCCACTTTCTCACAGGGTGGGAAGAGCTATTCGCTCCGCGTGAGGAAGGTATATCCCGAGGTGAAAGAGGGACGGTTTAAGATTGACTTCGTCTTCGCCGGTGAGCGTCCTAAGAACATCCGCACTGGTCAGACCTACTATGTTGACCTCCAACTTGGCGAGTCGAAGCAGGCAGTTCTTATTCCAAAGGGCACATTCTATTCGGTGACAGGCGGCAACTGGATCTTCGTTCTCGACAAGGATGGTTCCAAGGCTTATCGCCGCAATATCCGCATCGGGCGTCAGAACCCGCAATACTACGAGGTGCTTGAGGGTCTGGAGCCTGGGGAGCAGGTGATTGTTAGCGGATATGAGGCATATAAGGACAATGAGGTGCTGGTAGTGGATTGATTATTTTATAGAAATGATTATGAGAGATATTATTAATGCTATACGGAATCTTGGGCGGCGGGGGCAACATAACGTTGTGAAGATATTGTGTCTCGCCGTGGGCTTGGCACTTGGATCGGTGATGATAGCCGAGGTGTGGTATGAGAAGAACTACGACACTTGGTTTGAGGGTCATGAACGGACTTATAGGGTTTATCTGTCTTACTCGATGAACGGACAGGAAGGCGAGAGTCGATTTACGTCAGGTGCCACGGCAATGGGACTGCGGAAATATTGTCCGCAGGTGGAGGCGGCTACTCGCTGGTGCGAACTGCTGGGAAAGGGACAGTTTATTGCTGCCGGTGACAAGAGGATAATGGAGCGGTGCAGGGTAGCCGACAGTTGTCTGTTTGATGTCTTTCCCCAGACAATTATTGCGGGCGATGTCAAGAAGACTCTATCTCAACCGTTCTATTGCGCGGTTAGCCGCGATTTGGCTGAGCGGCTTGGAGGAGTGGAGGAGGCCCTGGGCACGAGAATCACATCGCGCGACTTTCCCAAAGTGTCGCTTACAATCGGGGCTGTGTATGAGGACTTCCCACTGAGTTCCGACCTCCGCAATGAGCACATATTTTGCTCGATGGCGACTTGGAACAAGGTAAACGATTGGGACTCACCCAACAACTGGGTGGGCAATGAGTGCTATCATGCTTATGTAAGATTGCGCGAGGGCGCGAAGCCCGATGACATAAAGATTGGTGTGAAGAAGATGATAGAGGAGAACATCGACCAGAATATGCTGAAGGAAGCGGGAATTGAGTTAGATTACTATCTGGTGAAAGCCAATGAGGTACACATGGATAGCGACTTCGCAAAGACTATGGTGATGCTGCTTTCGGTGTTATCTGCCGTGTTGCTGTTCTCCATGGTGATGAACTATCTGCTGATTATCATAGGCAACGTGCTTATGCGAAGCCGCGAGATGGCAGTCAGGAAATGCTTTGGGGCGGGCAATGGAAACATACTATCGATAACGTTCTCCGAGACGCTCGTCCACCTTATCATAGCCTCTGCGCTTGCCACGTTATTAATATATGTATGCAAGGGAAGCATCGAGCAGCTTCTTGGTGCTCCCGTAGAGGTCGTGGTGTTGAATCGCGGGACATGGCTTCTTGCCGCTATCCTCTTGGCTATTATAGTTGTGGGCGGCATGGTGCCGGCATGGCTCTATTCCCACGTTCCCGTCACATCGGCTTTCCGTGGCTACCATACGTCGCGCCGCCGCTGGAAGTTAGGTTTGCTTGCGTTCCAGTTTGTGGCTTCGGCAACTCTCGTGGCAATGCTTGTTGTGATACATCGTCAATACACAATGATGATGGACCGCTATATGGGTTACGACTACGACCGTCTGGCTATAGTGGAGGTCAACGGAGGTCAGCAGGACGAGAACTATTCAAAGTGTGAGGAAGAACTGGCACGACAGCCGGAGGTGGAGATGGTGTCGAGCTGCACTTGTCTGCCTCTCGACTATGCCAGTGGAAATTACGTGATGGTGCCGGGCGACTCGCGCAGCCTGTTTAACCTTGCCGATCTCTACTTTGTGGGCAATGGCTACATCAAACTTATGAATATGAAAATCATCGACGGTAAGGGTTTCACCGAAAATTCCGACAGCACGATGCGTGAGGTGATGGTGAGCCGCTACTTTGTGGAAAAGATGGACTCGATTCTGCATTGGAAGGGCAGTGCCGTGGGCAAGAAGGTCTTTATCAGTGAGCACAGTCAAGAATTGAACGACCTCTTTACCATCTGCGGAGTGTATGAGAACATACATATCGGCAACATCACTGATCCCGACACCCGCCCCAGCGTGATGTTCTACAACCGCAAAAACAATCCATACATCTTGGTGCGCCTGCACCATTTGGACGAGGCATCGATGAAAGCCGTTCGCCGTACGGTGGAAAGACTTTGCCCCGGGCGAGAGGTCCAGGTGGTTACCTATCCTTCGTTGGTAGCCGACAGCTATCAGGACGTGGATTCGTTGCGCAAGGTGGTTATGGCTGCTGGTGTAGTGACATTCCTCATTGCCTTGATAGGTCTTGTGGGCTACACCATCGACGAGGTGAACCGCCGTCGCAAGGAGATAGCCATAAGGAAGGTGAACGGTGCAAAGGCCAAAGACATTCTCGTCATCTTCGTACGTTCGATAATGTGGATAGCCGTGCCGTCGCTCATTGCGGGCTGCATAATTGCCTGGCAGCTCTCGCGCCAATGGCTCATGGCGTTCAGCGAGAAGATAACACTGTCGCCAATGATCTTTATCGGCTGTATGATAATCCTGCTGATTTTGGTGATTGCAATCATTATAGCAAACAGTTATAAGATAGCAAGTGGAAATCCAGTGAAATACTTGAAGGATGAGTGAACTGATAATGAAGTTAAAATATGAACATTAAGTCTTACATTACGTTTCTTTCGAGAAACAAGGTATATACCGCCATCAACGTCTTCGGACTCTCAGTCTCGCTGATGTTCGTCATGCTCATTGGCGTGTATGTGTGGCAGGAATATCGGGTGGATAAACAACATTCCAAGGCTGACAGAATCTATGCTTTGGGTGTTGACAAGGGAAGCAAGGATAGGGTCATAGGAATGTCACGGCAGGTGGCGCCCTATCTCAAGAGCCGCTATCCTGAGATAGAGATGATCTGCGGAGTGGCAAGGGACGAGAACATGGTTTATTTCAACGACGACCAGATGGTGAAGAAGTATGCCCTGTTTGTGGATTCCACTTTCTTCCAGATATTTGACTTCGAACTTGTACGTGGTGACCGCCGCACTGTGCTTCGTGGAAAAGACGACTGCGTGGTGACAGAGCAGTTTGCCCGACAGCTATTCGGCGATAGCGACCCGATAGGCAAGCATGTGAGGCTGGCTAATAGAGACAAGGTACTAAAGGTTACGGGAGTGATGAAGGAGATGGAGAACAGTTCGCTTCAAAAAGCCGACTTCGTCTGCCGCTTTGAGCATGTCGGATATGTAGACCTTGTAGAGAACATGAATAATGCCATCGGTTCAAATCTTTATGTATTGACAAAACCGAATACAGATCTTAAGGCGAAGTCTGCCGACATGACACAGTATTTAAAAGAGTTCTTCTGGATATTCCAACTGAATGACTTGGAGTCGAAGGCTATTGTCCTTCCGTTCTCCGAGCAGTATTTCAGTGATATTCCCGACTGCGACAGACACACCTCGCGTGGCAGTCTGAAACTGGTTAAGTTGCTCTTCGCCTCTTGTCTTGTGGTGTTACTGTTTGCCGTGTTCAACTACATCAACCTTACGGTGGCACAGTCGGGAAAGCGTTCGCGCGAGATGGCTATGCGCCGGCTACTCGGCAGTCAGCGTGTAGGCATCGTAGGGCGACTTATGTCGGAGAGCGTCATGCTCTGTCTATTGTCGCTCGTGCTGAGCCTGCTGCTTGCCGTGGCTTTCGCTCCGTTCTTCTCGCAGTTGCTCGAAACCAAGTTGCTGCTTGCCGAAGCTCTCACTCCGCTCAGTGTTTGCGGAATATCGCTCTTTGCCCTGTCGCTTGGTGCGTTGGCAGGTGTTGTTCCCTCCGTGGTCATTTCGAGGGCGCAACCGATAGAGGTGGTTCGCGGCACGTTTGCCCACCATACGCGAATGGTGTTCAGTAGGGTGTTCATCGTGGTGCAAAACGTGATAACCATTGTGATGATTGCCGTCGCACTGACTATGTCGCTGCAGATGCGCCATATCATCAATGCCCCGATGGGTTTCAACAAGGAAAACATCATCGTATTGAGATATCCCGGCGACAGCATTCAGGCATCGACCTTTAAGAAAGAGGTGGAGAAACTCGCCTGTGTAAAACTTGTAAGCAATTCGCGATATACGCCAAGCGACGGAGGCGACAACTATACAATTCCGAGGGAGTCGAAGAAGACTGTGAGCCTGCAAATAATGTTGGGCGACAAGAACTTTATGAAGATGTATGGATTCAAGGTCAAGAAGGAGAACACCGAGGGCAACGACTTAAAGGTGTATGTCACAGAACAGACTTTGCGAGAACTTGGGGACGACTTTTACCATTTCCATTGGGAAAACATTCTCGGCGATATGGGCTACAAGGTTAATCCCCGTGCAGTTGGCGTGCTTGAAGACTTCCACATCAGGAACATTGAGCAGGAGACTCACCCCATGATAATATTCATCAAAGACAAAGTATCAGAACCGTGGAATTTCTCCATACAGGTCACGGGCAACCCCGTCGAGGCGCTTGAGCAGATAAGGGACATATATAAAAAGGTGTATAACTACGACATTCCCGACGAGCACCCATTCATCGACCAGCAAATATCAGCCTATTACACTGAGGCAATCCGCCTGTCGCACATTGTCTCTCTCTTTGCAACAATGGCGTTGCTCGTGTCGGTGTTGGGTCTCGTCGCCATGTCCACCTATTTCATTCAGCAGCGTCAGAAGGAGATAGCCGTGAGGAAGGTGTTCGGTTCGTCGAGTGCGCAGGTGTGCCGCAAGCTCATCCGTACGTTCCTCGGTTATGTGGCGATAGCCTTCATAATAGCCGTGCCCGTGATATGGTATCTCATGAGTGACTGGCTCTCTCAGTTCAGTTATCGCATCAGCCTCTCGCCGTGGATATTCCTCGCTGCCGGTGGCGTATGTTTCCTCATCTCGCTGTTATCGACAATAATACAGAGTTGGGTGGCGGCGAATGAGAATCCGATAAAACATATAAAAGATAATTAATGATATGAAAATTAAGTCTTACATTACGTTTCTATCAAGAAAAAAGGTTTATACAGCCATCAACGTATTCGGACTCTCCGTCTCGCTGATGTTCGTGATGCTGATAGGCGTGTATGTGTGGCAGGAGTATCGGGTGACGCGCGATATTCCTGATAGCGATCGCGTTGAGGCTATTGGTATGAAATTCGCAGGTGAGCAATACATCGGCACACATCACTATGTAGGGAAGCAGCTTCTGAAGATGTTTCCCGAGATAGAGTCGGTGTGCGGAGTGAGCCGTATGGAACTGATGGTGAACAAGGGCGACGAGAGGCTTCGTGCCCAGGTGCTCACAGCCGACTCCACATTCTTCACCTTCTTTGGCTATCAGTTGAAGGAGGGCGACGCCACAAGATGTCTTGAGGCAAAGGATGCCGCAGTGGTAAGCAAGAGGTTTGCCATGAGGATGTTTGCTGAGACCGCAGTAGTGGGGCGAACCATCATGTTCAACGACTCGCTGAAACTACATATCACGGCAGTGATGGAAGACCTCAAGGGAAGAATCTTCGATAATCCCGACATTGTGGTGAACTATAATTATCAACGCTATGGCAACTTTGCAAATACCGATGAGGCTTTCCTTATTAATATGGTGAACATGTCGGGATGTAATGTCTTCCTGAAGATGCACGAAGGAAAGACATTCGTGGGGCGCGAGAAACAGTTGACAAAGAGTTTCGCCAAGTTCTGGAAACATTTCGCCGAACAGAAACCCGATGAGGAAATGTTTGTCGAACCTTTCACGATGAAATATAAGGACGTGTTCTTCACCAAGGCGGAGGGCAACGGCACTTTGCGTTATGGTGACTTAAACTTAGTGAGAATCCTTGCGGCTGTTGCACTCGTCATACTGCTTTTTGCCGTGATGAACTACGTCAACCTCACCGTGGCGCAGTCGGGAAAGCGTGCCCGCGAGATGGCAGCAAGAAGGCTTTTCGGAGCGCAGCGACGTGAGATTGCAATGCGATTTGTTGGCGAGAGCATGATGCTCTGTACACTTGCGTTTCTCATAGCAATATTGCTTGCAATGGCTTTCTCACATAGCTTTGGAGAATTGCTCAGTGCGAAGATGGATATGTCGCTCCTGTTCAGTCCGATGTCCATAGGAATGCTTCTCGCCATTCTTGTAGTTACGGGCATTGTGTCGGGAGTCATCCCTGCTGTAGTGGCATCGAGGGTTGAGCCGATGGAGATAGTGCGCGGCACGTTTATCCACAAGACAAAGATGACATTCAGCCGGGTGTTCATCGTGGTGCAGAATGTCATCACAATCACCATGCTCGCCTGTTCGCTTGTAATGGTTCTGCAGCTGAAGCACTTGGTGGATGCTCCATTGGGATTCCGACAAGATAACGTTTTGACGATTGACCGTGTGTCGTCTCCCGAAAGTTTTATGCAAGAACTGAAGAAACTGCCATGCGTGAAACTTGTTTCGCCATCGCAGGGAACACCTGCTGATGGCGGCAACAACCAGACCATAGTCGGTAGCGAGGGCTTTGTTGATATGCGCATACAGCATTTTGTGGTAGAGAAGGAATTCTTCGACATATACGACATCAAACTCACCGATGGCAGCAAACCGAAGCCAGGACATTTCTATATGAACACGCGTATGGAAAACGACGTGAAGGCATCAGAGGCAATACTCGACCCGCGCAAGACGCTGAAGGCAACACAGCTGATGAACCATAATCTCGACGAGCAGTATGGCGGCACGTTCCGCGATTTTCGTATTTGCAGCATTGAATACGAGCCTCGTCCGATGCTTATATCCGTGGTGGATAAGGTGGAAAACTGCTGGGACCTGAACATCCTGATGGAAGGCGACCTTGAGGAAGGTTATAACGAGATAGCACGACTCTATCACAAGGTGTATCTCGAAGATATGGATGCCGATAGAGCACGTTTCGTTGACAAGCAAGTGCAGGAAGAATTTGAGGCACAAATCCGCACATCGCGCATTGTCTCCCTTTTTGCCCTCGTGGCGATATTCATCTCTATGCTCGGCTTGATAGCTATGTCCACATACTTCATCGAGCAAAGGCAGAAGGAGATAGCCGTGCGCAAGGTGTTCGGCTCAACGAATGCCCAGATGCACAGGCGACTTGTGCGCACATTCCTCATGTATGTAGTGATTGCCTTTGTCATCTCCGTGCCCATTGTCTTGTATTTCATGAAAGACTGGATAATACAATACACTTACCGCATCACGTGGTGGCCCTGGATAGCAGTGGCAGGAGCAATCATCCTCTTGATCTCCTTTGCCGCAGTGATGGTGCAGAGCTGGATGGCGGCGAATGAGAATCCGATAAAACATATTAAAGATAATAATTAATGGAGTAAAATGGAGATAAAGGAAGATAAATGGAGATAATGGACGTATGTTTATGGCACAGTATTTCTGAGCAATAACAGTATTGTCTTTTATCTTCTTATATCTCCTTCTATCTTCTTTTAACTCCCCCAAATAAAAAAAACAATGATTAAAGTAGAGAATTTATCAAAGTCGTTCCGCACGGAAGAGGTGGAGACTATTGCATTGAATGGAGTGTCGTTCGAAGTGAAGGACGGCGAGTTTGTGGCTATTATGGGTCCTTCGGGATGTGGCAAATCGACATTGCTCAACATCCTCGGACTGCTCGACAATCCCACGGGCGGAAAGTATTGGCTCGACGGGAAGGAAGTGGACGCCCTAAAGGAGAAGGACCGTACAGATGTGCGTAAGGGACAGATCGGTTTCGTGTTCCAGTCGTTCAACCTGATTGACGAGTTGAACGTAGAGGAGAACATCGAGCTGCCGCTCACCTATCTGAATATCCCCGCCAAGGATCGCAAGCAGAGGGTGCAGGAGATTATGAAGCGCATGGCGATAAGTCATCGTGCCAAGCATTTCCCCCACCAGCTCTCGGGAGGTCAGCAGCAGCGTGTGGCAATAGCCCGCGCCGTGGTGTTCGGTCCGAAGATGATACTCGCCGACGAGCCTACGGGTAATCTTGACTCCAAGAACGGTATTGAGGTGATGAAGCTCCTCACCGAACTCAACCGCGAGGGTACAACTATCGTTATGGTTACCCATAGCGACCGCGATGCCTCGATGGCGCAGCGAGTGATAAAGCTATTCGACGGAAAAATAGTGGAGTAGAAAAAACATGGAATCTGTCCGTTGTAGGGTCTTACACGAGGTAAGACCCTACAGCGGACGTTTCCAGCTGAATAAAACAATATTATTTTTTCAGCGCAATCCTTGCCTCCTCAAGCATTCCGGCAATATACGGGTCGCCTAAGGAGTTGTTTTTTATGAGTTCTAAAAGACTCTTGTCGCAAGTGGTGCGCTCGTTGTCGGTGAGCAGTTTGCCGTGGTTCTTGCATAGTTCTGCAATCTTCACAACCAGTCCATACAGCACCAATGTCTTGTCAACGCCAGTGGAAACGAATGACGCACGCAGTGTGCCGAAGCGCTTCATGAAGTCGAGGTCGTTGTTGATGGTAGGCTCCAAGTCTTTCAACCCGGTAATAACATATCCGTTGTTGTCGATAATCTGCTTGCCGTCGTAGGTGATGACGCGTGTATTTGACACCTTCGTAGGGTCGTTGCCATAGATATGATAATGCAAGATTATGACATTGTCGCCCTTGTTATACCATACAAGGGCGTAGGCATGACGCTTGTCGGTTTTTGCCTTGTCGTAGAAGAGGGCGACCAGATAGTTGTGATCGGAATGTGATCCAAAGGTCACGGAATACTCGTTTTGCGTACCGTAAGGCACACTGAGACTCGATTTGAAAGTGCGTGGAGCATCCTGTGTCATACGATACAGTTTATATGCATCCTTCTCGTTAGTAAATGTCTTGACAAACTCATCTTCGAGTTTGCCGAAGGCTTTTTTAGTCATCATTATCTCTTCGTAGCGGCAGAAGGTGGTGGGGTTGTCGATGTTGTCTTCATAATGATTCTTCGACAACAATGTCTTGTCACCTCTTGTGTCGAGACTGCGAAACAGTTGTTCAATACTCTCTTGTGCCGACGCCACGATGCTCATCATCATGGCAATCAATAAAATACTCTGTCGTTTCATATCTATATTATTAATATACTTCTTCATATTCAACATTACAAATCTCACTTATTCTAAGTTCTTGATATACAGTCATCGCATTTATCAGACGCTCAGCTTCCTCAAGTGCCACTGCCATACTGTCCTCGCTGACTTCGTTGGCCTTGGCAACTTGGGCTATCAGATGTCTCGGAACTGGAGGGGTGTAAGGCAACTTTTGTTGCTTCTTAGGCTTCGTCTTTTGCGTGGGAGTGGGGGATACTTCCACATTGTCATTGCGCAATTTGTCGATAGAAGGCTTATCACGCAATGTGTCGATAGGAACATTCATTGCCTTTATGGTATCAACAGCCTCAACCTCCGCTATCATCTGCTCACCTTGATCTCCACCTATATTAAGCATAAAGACCAAGACAATGAAAGCCGCCACAGCCGCTGCCGCCATATAAATGCGGATGCCTCTGGGAGCGTGGGCGTCTCGCCCGCGGCCAATGCGCAGCCCGGACTCTTGCTTCGTGATGTGCGGGTGGGTCCCCCGCACTCCTATATCCCCATCGTCAAAGATTCGGAACATCTCCCGATAAGCCTCCCAATCCTCCATCGAGATACTATCAGGCCTGTCATCATCAGTGGCCCCACGGAAATATTCAGTAAGAGCAGTTTCCTCCTCCACAGATGTCTCACCGGTCATAAACCTCTTGAGCAATTCTTCCACTTCAATTTCTTTCATTGTCTGTTCCTCATTTTAATATCGTTGAACAATTTCTTGCGTGCATTTGACAGCATCACCTTCACCGACGACTCGCTGATACCCAAGAGTCGTGCTATCTCCCCGTTGGAGCGATGCTCCATCTGGCGCATTTTCAGCACTTGCATTTCCCTTGGAGGCAGCTTTTCCATTTGCTGCACCAGCCATCTCTCGTCTTCCTCCAGTTCGATGCGTTCCGAGGGATTAGCCCATCTTCCTGCCGACTGCTTCAACCCCTTGTCTGCATCTGCAAATATCGAGAGTTTCTTCTTTTGCCTTCGGATGATGTCGATGGAAATGCGCTGTGCGATGACTGTGGCAAGTTTGATGGCATGATCGCCATCCTTGAGTTGGTCGTGCAGAGTCCATAGGCGTAGCATAATGTCGCCGGCGGCATCCTCGGCATCATCTGCCGAAGACAGCATCTGCCTTGCCACGTCGTGCACCTTGGTCCGCAGTTGAATGGCTATTGCCTCAAACTCGCTTTGTGTCATCTATTTAGAGAGAGATTTTATGGTTCAGCGTTAATGTTATTTACTGTCCTTGGCTTCTTGAGATATTTCGAGCGATTGTTGGTGTTGCTCTCGCTGCTGTTTCCAGTTATGGTGAGTTCATTCTTCTTAATCTCACCGCTTCCGGCAATCGACGAACTGTAGTTGACTACCTTGCCCTTCAGTTCAATCTCACCCGAACCTGCCATGCTGCATTTCAGTTCCTGACAACCGCTGAACATGGCATCGATGTCGCCCGAACCAGCCACCGACAGGGAGGCATACTCGCATTGGTCATCCACCTTGTTGATCTCGATGTCTCCGCTGCCGGCTATCGACACATCCAGTTTCTTGGCATTTGTCTGTTGCAGGTCGATGTCTCCCGAACCAGCAATAGACAACTTCACTTTGTCGGAAGAAACTTTCTTCAGTTTGATGTCGCCCGAGCCGGTTATATTGAACGTGATGTCGTCCGTCTTGATGTCGGTGGTGGCAATGAAATCTCCACTGCCCAAACAATCCACCTTGGTAAGTTCGGGAGATGTAACTTTCACGATTACATCATCAGACAGGTCGGCAGAGCTGAAAGTCACACCGTTCATTTTCTTCTTCTTGCCCTCGACAGAGATGTTCAACTGTTTGTCCTTAACATCCACTTTGATTTTCTCCATGTCCTTAGGCGAGGCGATGATGATGCACTCGTGCTTTGAGCCTTGTGCGAACTTGACTGTGACGCCCGCAGTTAACGACACCTTGTCAAACTCTGTCACCGGTATCGACTTCTCTAAAGTTTCATTACTCCGGGCAGCAGCCCCAATGCAAATGGCAACAGCCATCATGATTAACATTACCTTTTTCATACTATTATTCATTTTAAATCTTGTTGTTCCTTTATTTATAATAACGTATGAACTCCGAAAAGTTAATGTCAAAATCAAAGTTTTTGCTATTTTTATTTGTCTTTGTATCACCCGAATAAAAGAATTATCTTTTGATAAGATAGGCTGCATTTCGGAAATAAAAATAAAAAAATATCCTTTTTTATTTTGTATTTCGCTCAATTTGCACTATCTTTGCACCGTCATTGCGAGAAATATCGGAACGAAATTTATCGTGTGAAATAATATTTTACATATGTTTTTTATGTTACCCATCCATCCTGTCCGACCGTTCACACCCCTATAAAGGGGTGTGAACGGTCGGACAGGATGGATGTTATATATAACATAAAGTTTTTTTGACAAATTGTATTTTTTGATGCAATTATACATAATGTGCAGCCACAGGGGACGCAGGCGTTACTTTTCTACTGTAAAGGCCAAAAATGATAGTTACAATCCGAAATTTTTCCAGTTGGCAAAATATTTTTCTCCAGTTAGAAAAAAATATTTTGCCAACTGGAAAAATAAATTTTGGTAACTGATGGTATTCTTTTATTCAGCGAACAAGACCTTGAATTATAACGTCTGCCTTTCCTCTATCCAATGCCTGAATATCGGGTCTTCTATCATATAGCGGTCGGTGCGTATTACATAGCCGTTTTGGGTAAGGCGCTTTATGGAGCTGAATGAAGTGCTCGATGGCAGGTCACGCAGTTCATACGGCGACATGCCCTTGCATAATGTCTGTAGTATCTTTCTGTCCGTCTTATTGAAAGTCAGCCATAGACGCTCGAAGTCAAGGTCGTGTACCCTCACAAGTTTTTCTATGGCTATGCGGACAACCTCTTCGTAAGGTGTCTTGTGATAAACCAATAAATCCCATACTACGGATGAAAGCTGTTGGGTGTAATATGGATGACAATCCGTTTCCGACAATATATCCTTAGCTATGCTCTCGTTTTTCCCTTCATCGCATGTCTCGCCAAGACGTTCCTTTATATATAAAAGGAAGTCACCGTATGGTATCTTGTCGAGTCTCATTAATTGTCCGAAGTGATAGAATGGGGATTTCTTCCTCTCGAATATCTGCGTCATCATCGACTCCTGACTTCCGAGGAATATGTAGTTCACCATATCCTGCTCCTGCATAAAAGCCCTAAGCCTCTTGTCTATGCCTTTTTCAATTCCAATGATTTCCTGAAACTCGTCGAGAATGACAATCATCCTGTTATCTTCAGTACTCACCTTTTCGGCCAAGGAGAGGGTGTCTTCAAGCATAACAAAATTATTCATTGTTGGTTGAAAACTCACCTCAATAGAGTCGTTAAGAGGGTTTGTGGAGAAGGTAGGTATTACCCTGAAGTTCTTCAGCAGGTGCTTAATCCTTTCTATTGGATGTTGTCGCAGTATTCCCCTCAGCAACAAGGATGCAAAGTCTTCTATGCTTGTCACCTGTTGCATATTCAGAAAGACGAACTGGCGTCCTGACTGTTCGACGGCTTTCCTGACGAGGCTCGTCTTGCCGAAGCGTCGCGGACTGATGACAACAAGATGGTTCTTGCTGTTCAGTATTTCAGCTATTCTCGACAGCTCTTCCACTCTGTCTGTAAAGTATGGACTATCTACCACAGTCCCGAATCTAAAAGGATTTTCCATATTCCGATATTTTTCGTTCCGATATTTTTCGCAATGACGGTGCAAAGATAGTGCAAATTGAGCGAAATACAAAATAAAAAAGGATATTTTTCACAATTTATCTGTTTTCTTCTTGTATATTTCAAATAAAAACACTACCTTTGCACTGAGGAAATCTTGGAAAAGTGTATGATTTGGGGCGAAAATACCTTGGAAAAGTGTCAGAAATGAGCCCAAAATGCCTTGGAAAAGTGTATTCCTCGTACTTAAACATTGGGAAAATAAAGTTTCCGAAACTTTGGAGTAATATAAATTACGTTAAATATGTTAAATTGATTGTCTCTGGATTTTGGTAATGTATTATCTATCAGTGATTTTGTGTCATTATTCATTTAACGTAACGTAAAATGCATAATTAGTACAACTTCGATAATGGCGCATTGAAAAACACTAATTAAAGTGTGTCATTTCTTCATCCTCGACGTGTCAACCGCCTCGTGTTTTTTTGCCTTGTATCCGCCGAAGCGGTAGGTGAAGGAGAGGCCGGTGGTGGGATAACAGGAGTATTTGCTTCGCATATTCTGACCTGCCCAATGGTTTTCGGGGGTGATCATCATCGTGCGGAAGATGTCGTTGCAGTAGAGGTTGACAATGGCATTGCCGCCGCAGAAGGCATAACGGAGGTTGATGTCGAGATTGCCCGAGGCGGGGAGGTCCATAGGGCCTTGATATGCCTTTGTGCGGGCAAAGCCGTTGAGGGTGAGCGAGAGGTCGTGACTGCGCACAAAACGGAAGGTGGCGTTGGCTGACACCATGGCATAGGCTATGTTGCGGTCGAAGGGGCAGTCGAAGTAGTCGCTGTCCTTCACTCTCATCCACTCGCCAAAGATAGTGGCACGTGAGTCGAGCCACCATGCAGGTTTCCATGGGGAACTCAGCATTATTCCTGCCTCCTGACGAAAATCGAAGTTGTCGAACTTGTCAATCTCCACCAGTTGCTCGCGAGCCTGGAACATGGTTTGGGAGAAATAGTCCTTCGTGTGGGTGAACCACCCACGGAAGATGTACTTGTTTTGAAGTACATGTACGAGTGAGAGATTGTATTCCTTCGATGGCTTGAGTGCTGGATTTCCTACTATCTGCTCGTAGTTGCCTCCATAATATGAGGTGACGTTTTGCATTGCCCAGAAGTCGGGATATTTCTTGTCGGTGGTGAATGATAGCTGCCACATTCGCCCTGATTGGGGCATATATGTGGCGGAAAGAGTAGGGTAGAAGTCCCATTCATTCCATAATGCGGTCTTTGAATGTTCGGCGGCAAGTGAGAGTTCTGCTGATAGTTTGTCGCTCAGATTTACTGAGCCTCCTCCATAGATGTTGAGGATGTTTTCCGTGCGGCGAGAGGAAAGGGGCGAGGGGAGTTGTTCGGCAGAAGTGTTTCCCGTTGGCACATACTCCTGATGGCTATGGTCGATGATGTGGGTATATACGATTCCGTAGTTCACCATTGCCTTCTTTCCCAACTTATGTTCCTCGCGTGCAAAGAACTTCGAGCGGTTGATGCGCTGCCCGGAAGTGGTGATGAAGTCGAGATTGTTGCCCAATAGCTCACTGGTCAGGTCTTGCTCTATATTATCTTTATAATATGTGAAGTCGGCACCAAGGTTGAGACCGATGGGTAGTGTGTAGTCAAGGTGGGCATTATGCAGGATGTCCTTGATATGGTTGTCCATAGTCGAGTTTTGTAATCCGCTCATCTTCGTATGCTGGTTCTTCTCCTTGAAGTTTCCCGAATAACTGATGCTTAGTTGGTGGTCTTTGGCAAAGTCGATGTCGGCGGCAATACGATAGTCGTGAATGGGACGGCTGTCTCCCCATATCGCCATACGAGTATCGATGTCATGCTTTTCGCCGTTGCTGAGAGTGTGAACTCCCGTCTTGTCGGTAGAATGAAATGACTTCCCGTGAGTCATGGAATAATATCCGTCAACAGTTAAGATTCCTTTATGGAATGTGAGTGAAGCACGTTCATTGAAGCGAGCTTCGTCTTGTGCCTCAGCCTTGGCATATAGTTCTCCTTGAAGCGAGGCATCCTTTGAGGCATCCTTTTGTAAAGTGATATTTATCAACGCTCCACGTACCTGATAGCGGGCTGGGGCAGAATACATCACCTCGGCATTCTGCACACGACTTGCAGGCATGGATTTGAGCAAGGTGACAACTTGCTCGCGCGACATGGAAGTCAGTTTGCCGTTAATCATCAGTGCCACTGACATTCCGCCGAGATTGATGTCATCGCCTTGCGGAGTCACTCCCGGCAGATGTTTCAAGGCGTCGAAGGCATTATCCACAGGTTTGTCCTTGATAAGCTGCTTCACGTCGAACACAAGTTTTCCACCGTCAACCTTCACTACCGGTTTATTGCCGGTGACCATCACTTCGGGCAGAGTTTGAAACAAGCTGTCGTTGAAGGCCGTGGCAGTGGAATCCGTCATCTCCTGTGCATTGGCACTCAGCGACAGGAGGATAATAATAGATGTAATAACTGTCTTTTTCATAATCGTTTTTTATTGTTCTGAATTCGGCTGCAAAGGTACGGCAAAAAAACTTATCGAGAGAAGAAATATGTGTTATGTAGTCTTACTGCCGCAAAAGAAAAGTGTTATTTAGTCTTATCATTCCTTTGCGCTTAGAGGAAAAAGTGTTATCTTTGCCGCATGAAATTGCCATTGAAGACTATAACAATATTGGTGTGCACTGCCCTCATCGCGATTTTCGCATATCAGTCATACTGGCTCTACAACCTCTACGTCACTCAAAAGCAGGAGATGGAGACGGCTGTTAGGGAATCCTTGCGCATAAGCGACTACAACGAGTTAGTGCTGAGAATAGCCAAATTATCAAAAGCCAAAAAGGCAAAGCATGGCGAAGTGTCGTTTCAGACGGGATATGCGCTCGACAAGGACAACAAACTCGTAAATCAGGGTACACGGACAAAAGTGACTCGCAACGACACAGATGCTATCGTAATCCAACAAGCCGGATGGCGCGACAGTCTTACCGTAAAGCGAAGGAGACAAGGAAAAAACCGCATGTTGTATGTGAACATCAACTCTCAACGCACAGACAATGCTCCAAAGTCGGCAGTAGTTGGCAATAAGGAGACAATGTTTGTGGGAATGGTAGATAAAAAACAGACGGTGGATGACCTTACAAAGATGATGCAGCAGGGCATACATTCGGGTATTGATATAGTTAGCGAACCGGACATAAGTGTATTTGACAGTCTGTTGACTGCTCGATTGACAGAACGACACATCGATTCACGCCATCGCCTGCTACAGTTGAGTATTGTGCCATTAGCATTGGCAGGAGTGAAAATCGATACACTCGCCACAATCACGACTCCTGGATATGTGCCTTCCGCTGAGTCGCTTGTCTTCGACTATAAATACGACTCGTCCAACAATCGTCTTTATCGTCTGCACATAGAACCTTTAGGTAGAAGTGTGATTCGACAGATGACGGGAATCCTCGCCAGTTCGGCAGCCACCTTCCTCGTTCTTGTCTTCGTGTTTTGGTATCTCATCAGGACAATGCTCCGCCAACGCTCGCTTGAGGAGATGAAGGATGATTTTACTCATAACATTACCCATGAACTAAAGACTCCTGTATCAGTGGCTTATGCAGCCAATGATGCCCTGTTGCAGTTTGCCGACGACCTCGACAGGGAGACGCGCGAAAACAATCTGAAGATGTCGTTGGAGCAGTTGCGGAAACTTGGCGGAATGATTGAACAGATATTATCCACAAGCATGAAACGGCGAAAGACATTTACACTCAACAAGGAAGAAATATACTTGCATAATACACTTGCCGACATAGTGGAGGAACAACGGTTGAGGGCTAAGAAACCGCTTGACATTTCCCTTAATGTTGTTCCCGATAAACTAACATTGCTTGCCGACCGCCAGCATTTTATGCAGATAATCAGCAATATCTGCGACAATGCCATAAAGTACTCTCGTGATAACGTAAGGATTGGCATAACATGCAAGAAAGACACCGACGGCAATATCGTTATCAAGATCAGCGACAATGGCATAGGAATATCAAAGGCACACCAGCAGCATATCTTCGACAAGTTCTACCGTGTGCCCAATGGCAACCTGCACGATGTGAAGGGTTATGGACTCGGCCTTTACTATGTGGCTACGATGATGAGGCTGCATGGAGGCATCGTGGAGGTAGAAAGCGAACAGGGTAAAGGAACGACATTCACACTCTTATTCAGACAAACGACATGATGAAACAGATAAAAATACTATTGGTGGAGGATGAGACCACGCTTGCCATAATCATCCGTGACACACTCAACTCGCAGGGCTTTCAGGTAATTACTGCCGAGAATGGAGAGCATGGGCTGCAACTGTTCTTCCATGAACGTCCCGACGTGTTGGTTGCAGATGTGATGATGCCCAATATGGACGGATTCGAAATGGTGAAAAGAATAAGAAACAAGGATGTCACCACACCGATACTCTTCCTCACAGCACTTTCCGAGACTGAGGATGTGGTGAGGGGATTTGAAGCGGGAGCCAACGACTATCTCCGCAAACCGTTTGGTATGCTCGAATTGATTGTGCGCATAAAGGCTCTCGTAGGTCGTGCTTTTGTACCTCGTGACATCCCGCAAGATGAGGTGCCCACAAAGTTTGTTATTGGTGATTATCAGCTCGACTCAATGAAGGAGCATTTAGTGTATGCCGCCGACAATGCCGATGCAGAGATTATCCCATTGTCTCATCGCGAGTCAGAGATTCTTCGCCTGCTTTGCAGCAGCAAGGGCGAGGTGGTTGATAATCGTGACATACTGCTCGAACTATGGGGCGACGACAGTTATTTCAACACCCGCAGTCTCCATGTCTTCATCACCAAACTGCGCCGCAAGCTCTCCCGCGACTCTCAAGTCAGAATCATCAACGTCAGGGGAATCGGATATAAGTTGATATAGACTATACTTACGAGAACTTCAGTCGGAAGAGGGTGGTGGAATCAGAGGATGTAATCAGTTCGATGCTGCCGCCACTTTGCTTCATTATCTGGCGCGAGATACTAAGGCCGATGCCGCTGCCCGTGGGCTTGGTGGTGAAGAAGGGCACGAAGATTTGTTGTGCCTCGTCAGTGGGGATTGGCTTGCCGTTGTTGCTGATGTCGATACATACTGAGTCGTCGGGGGCAGTATAGGCGGCAATGGTGATGGCAGAGGCTCCTGCTTCCACGGCATTCTTCAGTATGTTCGTCACGACATGGGCGATGAGGCTTTCGTCGGCGTAGAGGAGAAGGTCGGGGAGAGAGATGTCTTGGTGTATATCAGATGTTTTGGAATATTCCTTGCTTATCGCCACCATTCTTTCAAGGAAGGGTTTGACGTAGAAGAGTTTGGGTTGTGGCTTGGGGATGAGCGTCATTCGGCGGTAGTTATCTACAAAGTTGAGCAGTTGCTTGCCAGTAGAATTGATAACCGATAGTCCTTCCTTTATCTCATTGTCGTTGGCCTTGTGGCTTAGAGTCTCACTGAGTGATGTTATCGGAGCAACATTATTCATTATCTCATGAGTGAGCACACGTATGAGCTTTGTCCATGACTCCATTTCGCGCGATGACAGTTCGTTGCGAATGTCGCTAAAGGCAATTATCCGCACCTTCTTGTCATGAAGCATGGCGGTAGTCTCACGTTTGGAGAAATCTTCGGAAGCGAGTTTTGCCGCAGCCTGACTCTCGAAAGTAAGTGTCTCAACACCGAGCAGACGCAGTGCAGCATCATTATGCTGAAGCACACATCCGCGCTCATCCACCACCATGATACCTGTCGATACGGCATTGATAATCTGCTCATAATAGCGTTCGCGCTCTATAGCCTCATGGCGTGCCGTTTCGAGTATGCGGCGAATGCGGTTGAGCGACTCGTTGATGAGCTTGTCGCGCCCCTGTTCGGGGAAGTTGAACGAGAAGTCGAGATTGTCGATGGCATTGAACAGGAACGTCACCTTGCCGATGGTGCGGCGGTAGCGGCGGTGGAGCACAAGGCATACTATACAGAATATGGTTGCCGTGCAGAGTATGGCGATGATGACGTTATAGTCCATATTTCTTTATTTTATTATATAAGGTCTGTCGGGCGATGTCTAATCGTTGTGCCACAAGACTTAGATTGCCTTCACATTCGCTTATGGTACGGGCGATGAGGTCGCGCTCCATTGAGGCGAGGGATGTGGAGGGGGATGATGCTTGTGGTGTGGGGATAGAGGACTGGGGAATACTGATTTCGCCAATAATCACCGCCCTCTCCATCGTATGCTCCAGTTCCCTGATGTTTCCCGGCCACGGATAGTCAAGCAGTTGCTGGCGGGTCTTGTTGTCGAGTTCGAGTGGGGGCTTGTTATAGAAATCCGAATATCTCTTGATAAACTGTTCTGCCAATGGGATGATTTCCTCCTTGCGCTCGCGCAATGGCGGCAAGTGCAGACAGATGGTATTCATGCGATAGAGAAGGTCTTCGCGGAATGTTCCTTCTCGAACCATCTCCTGCAGGTTGCGGTTGGTGGCGGAGATAAGGCGGATGTTGATGGGAATCTCCTTGGTGTCTCCAAGGCGTGTGATTGTCCTGCGCTGAAGGGCAGTGAGCAGTTTGGCCTGAAGAGGGTAAGAGAGATTGCCGATTTCATCAAGAAACAGCGTACTGCCCTCTGCCAACTCCATCTTCCCCGGTTTGTCGCTCTTGGCATCGGTAAATGCGCCACGCATATATCCGAAGAGTTCGCTCTCAAACAACGTCTCGGTGATTGCACCCATATCCACAGTAACCATCTGCTTTCCCGAGCGTCTCGACAATCGGTGAATCTCACGCGCTAATACCTCCTTACCTGTTCCGTTCTCGCCCGTGATAAGGATGTTGGCATCTGTTGGAGCAACCTTGCGCACCATATCATGAAGAGCGGTACCCCCAGCTTCTGTCACCTCGTCAGAAGGCAGTGGCGATGATGATGTGGAGGCAGGCATAGCTTTCTTTATCTTCTCTATCAGCACCTCGTTCTCAAACGGTTTGACAATGAAGTCTGCCGCACCTTCCTTTATTCCCCTCACGGCGAGGTCAATATCCGCATATGCCGTAAACAATACGACAGCCACATCAGGCTCCGTGCGCTTTATCTCCTTGAGCCAGAACATGCCCTCGTTGCCATTGTTGATGCCACGCCCGAAGTTCATGTCGAGCAGAACCACGTCGGGCTTCTTCCTGCGCATCAGCGTAGGAATGGCGTTGGGATTTGTGGATGTCTGCACATCCTCGCACAGGTTCTTCAGTAGCATCCTAAGCGACACGAGCATTGCCTCGTTGTCGTCGATAATCAGTATATTGCCTTTTTTCTTCATTGCTTTTTTAGCGATAACGATGCAAAATTACAAAAAAAAGACAAGGCAGACAAGAATGTCATCTGCAAACTTGCCTGCCTTATCGTTTTTTAACTAATCCCTAATTCCTGTCATTCCGTCTTGATGCTCTCCACGGGATTACTTGTCGCAACCTTGAGTGTGCGACTGATGATGGATAGGAAGGCGATGGCGAGGGTGAAGAGGGCGGCTGCCATAAGTACCCACCAAGGCATTGGAATCTGATAGGTGAAGTCGCTGAGATAATGACGCATTGCCTTGATGCTCAACGGCGTGGCAATGACTATAGACACTGCCGACATAATCAGGAACCGTCTTGAGAGAGTCCATACGGCATTAGCCACCGTGGCTCCCATCACCTTGCGCAAGGCTATCTGCTTGCGCTGCTGCTCACCGTAATATACCGACATGGCAAACATGCCGAGGGCGGAGATGAGAATAGAGACGAGCATGAAGGTGAGGACGAGCAACATGGCATTGCGCTGCGACTTTATCCCCTCGCGCAAGGTGTCGTCGATGTATTCGCAATGGATTCCTATCGGCATGCCCCTTACTTCTTTCGTCATCTCACTACAAGTATTCTTTACGGCGGCAAGAGCTTTGTCATGGTCGCCACGGGTCTTGATGAGCATGGTACAATAGTAACCGTCGTGCGAAATCACCCTGATGCCATTGTAAGTGTTCTTCATGTCGTTGAATATGGCATTGCCTGCACGATAGTCGGCAATCACACCACAACATTCATATTGAGGTTTTCCATCCTCTATTCCGATATGAGGTTTTTCTGCCGACACTCCCCAGAACCGCTTACCGCTTTCAGTCACCCATACTTTTCCTTCTGTAGGAGCGCAATATTTCTCAACGACTTTTATCCCCAACATCTTTATTGCCGTGGAGTCGAGGTTGCACATCCTAATCCATGATTGACTGTCGCCATTTGCGTCGTGTACACCATTGACACCGCATTGCAATGGTGTCCCTCTACCTGGCGTTGCCTCCACTACCTCGGGCAGAGCTTTCAGACGGTTTGCCAACATCATCTGTCGCTCAAGGCTATAACCAATTTCTCCCGTCTGTGCTATGATGATGTCTTCCTTATTATATCCGTTTGGCAAGGTATATAGATGATGCATCTGTAGGGTCATTGTCAAACCCAAGGCTATGAGCACCGTACTCACTACGCCTTGCGCTGTGATAAAAACCTTGCAGAACCACATCTTGTTTTTAATCCTAAGACTGCCCTTCACCACGTCGATGGGGTTGAAGCGCGACACTACTGTAGCGGGGATGATGCCGCATAAAAGCGATATCGCAAGGAGTACTGCCACGGCGACAAGCAACATCTGAGGAGACAATGCGAGAGAGATTTTCGTGTTGAGAATGTCGTTGAACACCGGCAGCAGGCATATCGCCATCAGCACACCAATGATGAAGCAGGTAAAGGTGAACAATGCTGACTCCTTGAAATATCGCACTACCACTCCCCACACGCTATCGCCTAACAATCGGCGGGTGGCCATCTCCTTTGCGCGCTTTCCGGCTTGCGCCACGGTGAGGTTGATATAGTTGAATATAGCGCACACGAGAAGTATGAGGGCCACGGCAAGCAGTAGGTCAACCAATTTCTTGTCGCCTTGGCGGAACTGCCAATTGGTTGTTTCGGAGAAATACAGTTTATCCATTCTTACCAACGACGAGCCCCACCAAAGAAACTTGCCTTCATTCTCGCGTGTATAGTGAAAATCTTTCCAGTAATCCACGTATTTGTCGAGAAGTTTTTCATTCACCTTGTCTGGATCTGCATCTTTGGCAAGGCGCACAAAAGGCACCGTCTCGCCGAAGTTGTCCATCTTTCCCGTTATTTCTTCCTTGTATTTCATAGAAACCAGCACATCGTATGGATTGAATACATCCGACTTGCCGAAGTCGGGCATCACTCCCGTTATCTTGAATGTGAGAGTGTCGCATTTCATAGTCTTTCCGATAGGGTTTTCGTTGCCAAAGGCTTTGGCGGCAAACGACTCGCTGATGATGGCCTCGTTCTTGGAGGTAAGTACCTTGTCGCTACTGCATCCACGGACATCATATCCGAAGAACTCGAAGAAATTCGGGTCAATGCAATATGCGTCAGTCTTGAAGAACGTTTCGCCAACCATAAATCCTGGTATGTTGTTGGTAACACCAATTCTTGTCCACTCTTTTATCTCGGGAATGGAGGGAAAGAATTCCTGTGCCGTTCCCCATGTCATACCGAGATAGTCGCCGGAGCCTACGGCATAAATCTCTTTTGTATTCTCGTTGCCCTTGCCCACACTGTATTCCATCGTTGTATAGGCTCCGAGGATAATCACAAAGCCGAGGGCAACCGACAGCCCGAATGCCTCGATTGCCGTATATAGCTTGTTGCGGGATAAAAACTTAAAATATGATTTCATAATTCCTCATTCCTTTCAACCACTTGTCCATCAAACAAATTAATGATTCTTCCGGCAAACGTCGCATCATGCAGCGAGTGGGTCACCATTACCACAGTCGTCCCCTCTTGATTCAGTTCGGAGAGAAGTTGCATCACCTCCTGACCGTTCTTAGAGTCGAGGTTACCCGTCGGTTCGTCGGCGAGGATGATTCTCGGTCTTCCCACCACGGCTCGGGCTATTGCCACACGTTGCTGCTGACCACCCGAAAGCTGGTGTGGATAATGCTTCATGCGATGGCTCAGTTTTACCTTGCGCAGTATGTCGAGCACTCGTTGCTTGCGCTCCTTCTTCTCCACACCGAGATATTTCAGTTGTAGTTCGATGTTCTCCTCCACTGTGAGTTCGTCGATGAGGTTGAACGACTGAAATACGAATCCTATGCGCCCCTTGCGATAAGCCGTGCGCTCGCGCTCTTTAAGATGTGCCACCTCCTCGTCGCCGAGCCAGTATTTTCCCTCGGTGGGACTGTCGAGCAGTCCGAGGATATTCAGCAATGTTGATTTGCCGCAACCCGATGGTCCCATGACGGCGACAAACTCGCCGTCGTTCACTTCGATGCTCACTCCATTGAGTGCTACCGTCTCCACTTCCTCCGTGCGGAAGATTCTTGTGATGTTTTCTGTTCTTATCATATCTTGTATTTTGTTTTTTCGTGCTGCAAAGTTACATTATTTCCTCCATACCACCAAGACTGTTTCTGCATCCGGATGATGATTGTATGAAAATCATACAGACTTCTGTGTGATAATCATACATTTCTCCCGATTTGTTTCGCAGTATCAACAGAAATGATTAATTTTGCAAGCGATAATTTGAATATGACATGAAATACGGAACGATACTTATTGTGGATGACAATCCCGCTATACTGACGGCATTGAAGATATGTCTTGCCGACGTGTTTGAGCATGTCCTCACGCAGCCCAATCCCGACGGAGTGCTTGCCTTGCTCCAGCAGGAGAGGGTGGATGTGATATTGCTCGATATGAACTTCACCATCGGTATGAACAGCGGACAGGAAGGATTAATGTGGTTTCGCTCCATACATCGCCTGCATGCGGATATTCCCGTGGTGCTCGTCACTGCCTTTGCCGATGTGCAACTTGCAGTGAAAGGGCTCAAGGCAGGTGCGGCTGACTTCATCACCAAACCGTGGGACAACGACGAACTCATCCGAACACTCAAGGATGCCATCGACAATAACAATCATATTGACACTCTCGAAACCGTTGAGACCCAGCATGTGCGCAAGGTATTGGACAAATGTCACGGAAATATATCGCGTGCCGCCGAACTCCTCGGCATCACCCGCCAAACACTCTATTCAAAAATAAAAAAATGATTATGATAGTCATAATAGCATTGTTGATTGCCGTGGTATTAACTCTGTCAATATACCTCTTTTATCACCATCAATGCCGCCTGCGTGAGATGGCATTCCTCATGCGTGAGGCGGTGCTCAACGGCGACTTTACCTTCCGTGTGCCAAGCAAGCGGATGTTCTTCGGCGAAAAAGCCCTACTTGATGCCCTCAACGACATGGAGAATAACATCGGACGCCTGACTGCACAAAACGAGGTGGAGTCGTGGGAGAAACTCACCCGTGTGCTCACCCACGAAATCAACAATGCCACCACTCCAATACTCAGTATCTGCCAGTCGTATCTTGCCTCGCCATCAATCAATTCCTCGCCCTACCGTGAGGGCATTGAGGCAATTCGCGACACCACATCCGCCCTCAACGTCTTCGTGGATAGTTATCGCAAGATGACCCAGATACAAAAGCCCGCCCCTTTGGAGCTCAATCTCCTTGATTTCATCTCAGGCCTCACTTGTATGTATCCCTCCATACAATGGCATATCGACATCCCCGAATCTCTTACAATAACCATCGACCCCAACCTCCTTCGTCAGGCTATAATAAACATAGTGAAGAATGCCGCCGAGGCTGACGCCAAGAACATCTCTGCCAGATGGCTTAACCGCCGTCTCTACATCAGCAATGATGGTGCCCCGATCCCCCCTGATCATCACCGAGACCTATTCGTTCCCTTCTATACCACCAAGAGCCACGGCTCGGGTATTGGTCTTCCTCTCTCCCGCCAGGTTCTGATGATGCAAGGTCGCGAACTTACACTTGCTCCCGTTCCCCAGCCTGGATATCATGTATCCTTCGTCATCTCTGGGATGAACAATCAATAATCTGGGGGGATAATCTTCATTAAGGATACACTTGCCCAAAATTGAGTGTTCAATATAGGGTTTGTCTTTTGACACTGTAGATAGGTCGGGTATGTAATAAATGTATATAGTTTCATAAGTATGGAAAATGTTTGTAACAGAAAAGTATTAATGTCTTAAAATGCTTGTAATGCTATTGTAATTTAGTCGCAGTACCTTTGCACCCGAAAATAATAACTATTTAATTTATAGGATGAAAACAGTAAAAAGAGTATTCGCCACAACGGTTGTGGCAATTGCAACGGCCTCTGCTGCATGGGCAATGGAGGCAACGGAAGAGACCAGTTTTGGTATTGTGAGCGGACAGGTGACTGATGCAGAAAACCACACCCTGCCTGGTGCTACTGTCCAGATTGAAAGCCTGCATACAGGTGTTACTGCTGACATTAACGGATTTTACAAGTTGCCAAATCTCAAGCCTGGCACTTACACTCTGAAGGTGTCATACGTGGGATATAATCCTATATATAAAAAGGTGACAATCACAAACAACAAAAAGTTGATTGTTGAGGATGTCGTGATGAATGAAGGTGTGGAACTCGCCGAGGTGAACGTTAAGGGTGCATTCTCAGGACAGAGACGCGCACTGCAGATGCAGAAGAGTTCTATGGGTGTGACCAACGTGGTTAGTGCCGACCAGGTAGGCAAGTTCCCCGACTCAAATATTGGTGACGCCCTGAAGCGTATCAACGGTATCAACGTACAGTATGACCAGGGCGAGGCTCGCTTCGGACAGGTGCGCGGAACAAGTGCCGACCTTACCTCTGTAACAGTAAACGGTAACCGTTTGCCTTCTGCCGAGGGTGATACACGTAATGTGCAGCTCGACCTTATTCCTGCAGATATGGTGCAGACTATCGAGGTGTCAAAGGTTGTGACATCGGATATGGATGGAGATGCCATTGGTGGTGCAATCAACCTTGTGACGAAGAACACTCCGTTCCGTCGTGTACTCAATTTTACAGGTTCAACGGGATATACATGGATTTCTGGTAAACCGCAGTGGAACATTGGTGGAACATGGGGCGACCGCTTCTTCGACAACAAACTCGGTATCATGGCAAGTGCCTCTTATCAGTATGCTCCAGGCGGTTCGGACAATACCGAGTTTGAATATGTGGAGAAGAAGGGCGAAGTGCAGCTCAAAGAGGCTCAGGTGCGTCAGTATTATGTAACCCGTGAGCGCCAGAGCTGTTCTCTCGCACTCGACTACCAGTTCAACCCATTGCACAAAATATCTTTCAAGGGTATATACAACCGTCGTAACGACTGGGAAAATCGCTATCGTATTAGCTATAAGAAACTCAACTCTGATGCAGGCGACCAGAGCGTGGTTATCCAGACAAAGGCTGGTTCTGACGACAATAAGAGTGCACGTCTTGAGAGACAGCAGACAATGGACTTCACTCTCGATGGTGAGCACAACTTCGGTAATCTCAAGGTGGACTGGGCTTCGAGCTACTCTCGTGCAACAGAGAACCGTCCTAATGAGCGCTATATTGGATTGAAACTAAAAGGCAGTGATGAACTCAACTTCGGCGATTCATTCAAGGATGTCGGTTTGGAGCAACCTTACTCAACTCTCCCTATCCCTGCATTCAATGCTGCAAAGTGGAAGATTGACGAGTTCACCAATTCAGATCAGGCTATCAAGGAGAATGAGTTCAAGGAGCGTATCAACTTCACTCTCCCCATTTTTAAGGGCCTTTATGGCAACACACTTAAGTTTGGTTACAAATACACAGTCAAGAAGAAGGAGCGCAACACTGAATACTACGACTATTCTGACGCCGCTGACAAGTATATCCCAGATTGGACAGAAAATCTTGTGAGCGAAGTGCGCGACGGATTTATGCCAGGTAGCCAGTATCCTATCGGAACACAGTTTGTAAGCAAGGACTATATGGGAAAAATCAACTTCGACAAGGCTGATGGTGTTGAAATATATGAGGAGGAAGCCGGTAACTTCAAAGCTACTGAGCAGATACATGCAGGCTATATCCGCTTCGACCAGAAACTGGGCAATCGCCTTGATGCTACACTCGGATTGAGAATCGAGAACACCCGTCTCAAGACAAGCGGTGTGAACTATATCATGGATGAGGAGGAGAACGAATCACTCAAACCAACTGGCGAGTATAAGAACGACTATGCCAACCTCCTGCCAAGCCTCTTGCTGAAATACAAGACCAGCGAGGACGGAAGTATCAGAGTTTCTGTCACAAAGACTCTCTCACGCCCCAAGTACTCAGCTCTCGTGGCTAACAAGAGTTTCAACCTCGCCGACCAGGAGGCTACTATCGGTGACCCGAACATCAAGCCCACCACATCGTGGAACCTCGACCTCTCTATCGACCACTACTTTAAGAGCATCGGTATGGTAAGTCTCGGTCTCTTCTATAAGGATGTCAAGAACGTCAACATCGAAACTCTCGGATATTACACTGGTGCAGAACTCGGACTGACCGGTAATGATGACACCTTCGAGGTGACACAGAACATGAATGCCTACGATGCTCGTGTATATGGTGTTGAGGCAGCTTACCAGCGCGACTTCGGTTTCATCACTCCAGCTCTCCGTTGCCTCGGTTTCTACGGCAACTACACCTACACTCACTCTACCACTCGCAACTACAACTCGCGTCTTGGTATTGAGGATGGTGACGATGTGAAGATGGCAGGATCTCCTGAGCATACAGCCAACGCATCTCTCTATTTTGAGAAGAACGGTATCAACATCCGTCTGTCTTACAACTTCGCTTCATCATTCATCGACCAGATGAATACAGGAAGCCGTGAGCTCGACCGCTACTACGACAAGGTGAACTACCTTGACCTCAACGCTTCATACACATGGGGCAAGAATACCAAGTTCACAATCTTTGCCGAGGCAAACAACCTGCTCAACCAGCCCTTGCGCTACTATCAGGGCAACAAGGACCGCACCATGCAGGTGGAATACTATGGTGTGAAGGTGAATGCCGGATTCAAGATCAATCTCTAAGTTATAAGTACATAACATTAGAAACTATACATCTGCGATATAGCGTAAATGAGCGCTATATCGCAGTTTTTGCAATTCTCCTTCCCCACACCAAAAGGAGAGCGAAACAGAGGCGTGTGGTAATAAGAAGTAGGGCGGAGATGCCGGTGGCAGCGAATACGATAGTGTCTTCGAGCATGGAGTGGTTCATGATGAGATGATAGTTGACATCGTTTGCCTCTTCACGTGTCACAAGGCCTTTCTCCTCCAGTTCGACCATCACAGCAGAGCCGTAGCTTATGCCCAATACGTTGCCTACGAGCCACATATAGGAGGCATGCCGCGGCAAACCAAAGAGTTTCATCAGCGGTGATAGAAGTCTGGATAATGGGTCGAGCAGACGATAGGCCTCAAGCAACCGTTGTACGACCATCAGCGAGTAGATGATAAGAACCACCATGAGCGACATCTTTATCTGGGATACTCCCCATATTTTCATGACTTCCCAGAAACTGCTGTCAGCCTCGGCACCAAGATAGATATACTTTTCCTGCATATCTGGCAAGATGATATTGAGACAGAAGGCGCAGATGAGAGCCATGACGATACGTATGGCGCCCATTTTCCAAAACGATGACCCCGTCTTTCTGTTTACGGCACATTCCATTGGCAAGGCATGACATAAGGCAATCATGAGAGCAAGTATAGAGGCCTGTTTCATTGTCAGTGGTAAAGACATCATTGCTGCAATTCCTGCGTATGTGCCAGCCGTGGCTCCCGAGATGAAAGCCACAGCTGATTCACCCGGCAGACCGAAGTGAACGAACAGCGGGTTTATCCATGTGGCTATCCATGCAAGTATTTCGAAATGTTGCATAAGTGTGACTGCTAATGATATGGGAATCATCAGTTTGAGCAGCCATTTGGTGCTTTTCCATGAGGCAGGCACAGCCTCCTTGAAACAGTTGAAAATCTTATTCATTGCATATAATAAAATCTTTTGTCCTTGTCCATTTTCTCTATGGCATATCTGAGTGTGGTGCGGTGCATCTCGTGAGCATGCTCGTCGAGATAGGCTTCGAGTGTAGGCATGTCTCGCTTGCCCACCTCGCGCAGCATCCACCCCACAGCCTTGTGGATGAGGTCGTGGGGATGGGGGAGGAGAAGGGTTGCAAGCCTAAGGGTGTCGTCGTATTGGTCGGCACGGATGAGCATCCAACATGTCACCATGGCAATGCGCTGTTCCCATAGGTTGGAGCTTGCCGCAAGGCGATAGAGCACCTGTCGGTCGGGCATGTTGCCGTCGGCTTGTGGATAAAGCAGCCATTTGCCGAGAATCTTCGGGCACGACATATCCACAAGATCCCAGTTGTTGGCCCTTCGGGCATGACGCAGATAGAATTGAGCTATCTCTTCGCGTCGTTCGGCATTTGCCGTAGGCACTTGTCGCGCCTTTGGCAGGGCAGCCTTCATCTCCTCAACAAGCAGCAGAAATCCGCATAATCGCACCTCGTGCCATTCGGATTTCAGCAGAATGTCAATCTCGGAGAGCGGAACCCTCAATTTCGCTTCCTTTACAACGATACGTGTGTCGGGCACCTTAATACCGATAAACCTGTCGCCTTCGCCGTATTCACCCTTTCCGGTCTTAAAGAAGCGCATGAGGTTTTCCCTCTGCCATTCATCTCCCATGGAGAGAAGTGTGGATATAATATCATTAGCCGTTACAATCATATATAATATATTACTTTGAAAATCGGATTGCAAAAGTACTAATAATTTCTGAAAGATGCAAATATAAACTATTCAAAAACACCGATGGACTATTTAATATTTCGTGATATTAAGCATAGTTAATGATAAATTAGTTAATTTTAGCTAATTTTTAATAGATTATAGATAGAAAATCTAAAATAATGATTATCTTTGCATACGGAAATAAATTTTTGGACTAATTACACTTTATGTGGAATAAAACCAATAAGAGAAAAGGAAATGCCTCGACGGCGCTCGAGGATGATAGTATTAACAGAAAATATTTTTATGAGAATTGAAATTTTGAAAAGATCAGCAGTGATGTTGTATCTGACAGTGGTTTTCTCGGTGTTTACCATTGCACAAAACACCACATCAACTCTAACAGGAACGACATCCGACAGTGACGATATACTGCCGGGAGCCGTAGTCAAACTAACTGAAGTGGAATCGGGAATTACCTATTCCGCTATCTCAAACCAAAAAGGACAGTTTCGTATTACCGGACTGACACCTGGTGGACCCTATCGCTTGGAAGTGAGCTATGTAGGTCACAAGAAGAGCGTTATCGACATCAAGCGCATCAGCCTTGGCGAAGTATATTCATGCAACGTTGAGTTGACATCGGGCAACGAGTTGCAGGAAGTGATTGTGAAAGGTCAGGCAGCCGCTTTGCGCAAGACCGGTTCGTCGGAGAGTATCTCGGCTGAGGATATCGACAACAAGGCCACTGTGGATCGTACGCTGCAGGACATTCTTGCTATGTCACCTTATTATATAGGTAGCGGTTCGTTCGGCGGACGTGACGGCGGAATGAACAACTATAGTATTGATGGTGCTAACTTCAACGCCAATATGGGACTCGACCGCGAGAAGATGCCCGGAGCGGGTACTCCCTTCGCTCTTGAGGCACTTGAAGACATACAGATTGTTAACTCAGCCTTCGATGTGAAGAACAGCAATTTCATGGGAGCCACTATCAATGCCGTCACCAAAAAGGGTACGAACACATTTCGTGGTTCGGCCTATCATTTCTATAAGGATGAGAGCTTGAGAGGCAACAGGGTGGATGGCGAGGAATTGACTTCTCCACGTGGAGACATCAAGCGCACCATATACGGTTTGACTCTCGGAGGTCCGATAATCAAGGACAAACTCTTCTTCTTCGTAAGTGCAGAACTTGAGAACACCCCGCTTCAGCTCCACCAGTGGCAGGCATCCAAGGACGGAGTGGAAGACGGCAAGAACCTCATATCACGAGTGACAGAGTCGGACATGAAGCAGTTTGCTTCCGACCTCCAGTCGATGTACGGATGGAATCCCGGTTCGTACAACGATTTTACTGGCGACAACAAGTTCTTCAGACTTATGACCCGTATTGACTGGAACATATCAAAAAACCATAAGTTGACATTGCGCTATAACCAGACCAACGGTAAGAAGGACAATAGCTATTCGAGTCCCGGAATGGGTATGAACGACGGACGAGTGAGCATCTATTCTATGGTGTTCGACGGCAGCAACTGGAAGAAGGTGGATAACGTGTATTCGCTCACTGGCGAGCTCAACAGCCGTTTCGGCAATAATATCACCAATACACTGCGCGCATCGTTCACATTCAACGATGCCAACAACCGCGAGTGTGATGCCGCCTTCCCATGTGTCGAAATTATGAAGCCATACGATGGCGATGGTAAAAACCATGCCTATATGTCGGCAGGTTACGACCCGTACGCATGGCTCAACGGAATCAATGAGAAGAGTTGGAATGTAGTAGATAATATGAATATCTCACTAGGCAACCACTTCCTAACCGTAGGAGCGGGATTTGAATCCACCAAAGCAAGCAATTGTTTTATGAAATATGGAGCAGGCTATTATCGCTATGCTTCCTACGATGACTTCCTGCAGAAGAAAGCTCCTGTGGCATTCGCCATGTGCTGGTCGCTGACTGGCAAGGAGCGTGCCCTGTCGGATGTTACTTACAACCGACTGTCGGCATATCTTCAGGACGAATGGCAGTTGAGTGACCGTCTGCGTCTATTGCTCGGAGTGCGTATGGATATGCCTATGTACACCAATCACCGATATGAGAACCCGTCAGTTGCCGACCTCGACTTCAACGGCAAACGACTCAATACCGGTGAATGGCCTAGCAACGTGATGCTCTTCTCGCCGAGAGTGGGATTCAACTACGACGTGACAAAGGACGGATCACTGAGATTCCGTGGAGGTACGGGTATCTTCACAGGTCGCTTCCCTCTTATCTTCTTCAGTAAGATGCAGGAAGGATCAGGTATGCTCCAGACATCTGTGCAGATAACAAATGCAGCAAATCCTCTGTTGCAGTATCTTGCAGGTGGAGTGCGCACACCGCAGCAGGTTCTCTCGGAGGTAGTGCCCAACTTGCCCGACGACCAGAAAAAGCTCTTCCCGACACAACCGGGAGCAGTGAGCAACCTCATCACCGTGGATAAGAACTTCAAGATGCCACAGGTGTGGAAGACAACCCTCGCCCTCGACTGGAAGGCTCCATTGGGATTTGACAACCTCTTCACCATTGAAGGAACATACTCAAAGGACATCAATGCCATCACAGCCTATGATGCCAATATTGATATGGACAAAGCCACGGCACAGAGATTCGCAGGTCCCGACAATCGCTACTTCTATCCTGGTAACGTGGAGAAGAGAATTCATGGCGACAACGGATATGCCTACGAGATGACGAATACCAACAAGGGTTATTCTGCCAATATCATGGCACAGGTGAAGATGACACCAGTGAAGAATCTCGACCTTATGTTGGCATATACATGGACGGCATCGAAGACTATGAACAGTCTGCAGAGCAATCAGGTGGAGAATGCCATGACCAACCTTCCCACTGTGAACGGTATAAATATCCAGGAGACTCAGAACGCCAGATATATCTATACTCCATATCGCATCATCGCCTCGGCAGCATATAAAGTGAGCTATGCCAACGACCTGATGTCAACCCGTATCTCGGTGTTCTACTCTGGACAGAAAAACGGTTCGTATAGTGTGACATACAATGGCGACCTCAACAACGACGGTATGTCAAACGACCTCATCTACATCCCCAAGTCGAAGGACGAGATGAACTTTATGGAATATACCTCCAACAAAGTCACCTTCACCGTGGATGAACAGAAGGAAGCCTTCTGGAATTTTATCAATCAGGATCCATATCTGAGCAAGCACAAGGGTGAATATGCACAGGCATTCGGAGCATTCAACCCATGGTATAACCGTTTCGATGTGAGATTCACACAAGAGATGAAGGTGAAGGTGGGCAAGCAGGTAAACCGCATACAGCTCAACTTTGACATCCTCAACTTCGGCAATTTCATCAGTAGTAAGTGGGGATTGCAGAAGAGTGCCCCCAGTGCGGCCATGAAACCACTTGTGGTGGATGCCAAGAACCGTGTGGATGCCAACAACCAGCCCATCTATAAACTTGCGAGCTACAAGGACTCTGAGGGAGTGACAAAACTCGTTGACCATACCTTTGATGTCCTTCGCAACACCGACAACTGCTGGAGAATGCAGATTGGGGTGAAGTACATTTTTAATTAGCCTTAATTCCGCAACACTTTGATTTAACTTTATTTATAAGTTCCTGAGCAACAAAAAGTTGCTCAGGATTTTGCCATGTCAGATTTTTCACTTATCTTAGTGTTGCAAATCAAAACAAGCGTAAATCGTAACAAGACAT
>JALFCW010000086.1 GCA_022771625.1 Prevotella sp. | reverse complement strand
TGATAGGACAATCGTCGCTATCGTCCTGGAATATTGTTCAATTGCCAACAAGATGCCAGATGATGCATGGAAAGTAAACAATGGCAATTCCGATGGCGTGGACAGAACAAGGGCAAACAATGCTCCGCCAGCGATGAAGCCCGCCACAAATGCAGCTATCATAGCATATTTGTAGCGACGAAGGTTTGCCTCCTCATACTGACGAAGGTATTCTACGGCATCGAGTTTTTGGGTTAGGCGTGCCATAAACTCATCCTTATCGTCAAATTTCGGACGCTGAGCAAGGAAGAGTTCCTCAAGTGCTTTATCTTTCATCATAACTTCAATCTTGTTTTCAGTTTGTCACGTCCTCGCGAGAGTTGCTTCTTCACGGCATCTTCGCTTGTGTCTGTTATCTGGGAAATCTCTTTTACAGAATGTCCGTCAAGATAGAACAACACAATGGCTGCTCGTTCTTTGGGAGGCAAAGTGGCGAGAGCAAGGTAGAGATCCTGATAAGCATATTTTGCATCAGCATCACTTGTGCCTAAGACTGTTTTTGCCTCTTCGATGCTTTCAAATGTCCGTTGGGCTGCCTTATGATTAAGGAATGTGTTCTGTGCAATCTTGAAGAGCCACGATTGGAACTTTCCTTTATTCTGATAGCCTGCCGAGGCAAGATACGCCTTGACCAAAGCATCTTGAGCAATATCGTCAGCATCATCCTTGTAGCCACAGCAGAGGGCGAGCAAGAATCCACGAAGTGCCTCCTGCTCGTCACTGACGAGTTGTATGAACTGCTCTCTGGTCATCTACTTTTTATGCCTGTCGCAAGTTCCGTTCCTCTGCTTCCATTTCCTTGGCAAGCATCTTCTTACCGATCTGATAGTTGGCTAGGAAGGCTATGCCTACAGCTAACAGTACCAATCCTATACTTATACTTACCAACGGATCTGTACTTCCTCCTACTAAGTTGCAGTTCAAGTATATTCCGTAACCTATCATTCCTACTCCCAGGATGAAAGCAAGCATTCCCCACTGTAGTTTTTTCAACAACTTCTCTTTCAACAACTTCTCTGGCTTATTCATCTTTCTTACCAATTCCTCAATGTCAATGTCAGCATTCTTTTCGAGTGCAGCAAGAATGATTTCCTTTCTATTCCTTTCCGAAGCCATCTTACCTCTTAATGCAAGAAAAATAATGGTAATTGGGAGAATAACGGCTGTTCCAAACACAATAAAAAGACCTACGATATCATGACTTTCCATATTTTTAATTGTTTTATTGGTTAAACTTCTTGTTAATTATTGAACCGATTCACTATAACAACAAGTGAAAGTAGGAAAAGGTGACGTCCCATCTGTGTTTTTTTCAAAATTATCTCAAAAAACTACACCAAAGACAAAACAACATCTGGCGACATCTCCATCTTTGTTATAGCGCAAAGGCTGGTACCCATATCCTTGACACTTGCACCCATCAGGTACACATCATCATCAACAACCAAGAAACGGTCATGGGATTTATGGGGCAACTGTACGAACACCACAGTATCGTATTGCTCATTGTGCTTCTCCAGATCCAACTTGAACTGTTCGGTATAGCGAGAGTATATCGTAGCCGACACCCCTTTTTCTCTTTTGGTCAGCAAAGTGAGAACTCTTTCATCCACGAAGTTATCAATGAGGACAATTCGTTGTTTGGCACTACGAACCAGTTGAGACACATAACTCCAGGCATCCCACACGCAACCTGTAGCAAAGATTTGTTCAGGTGTCACCGCTGGAGCCAGTTCATCCATGCGCTGCAGAACTTGCTCCACCTTCTGGTCAGTAAGTATCTGATGTTGCTCCAATCTCTCTATGCGCTGAAACATACCTGCATTGGCTGAGAGAAAACGGCGCATAGCAACGAAGGCATCCATAATCATAATGCTAACCTCTACGGCTTTATCACTTCGAAGCACGGAAGATAATTGGGCTACACCTTCCTCAGTAAAAACGTAATGTGGTACAGGAGAAAACTTCAGAGGTCTAAGGTGGTCACAATTTGTTACCACCTCTGATAATTCGTCCTTGGTAAGCATAAATCTAAAACGCTCAGGAAATCGACTCAAGTTGCGTTTTACAGCTTGGTTAAGAGCTTTTGTTTCAACTCCATAGAATTCTGCCAGGTCTCTATCTATTACAACCTGCTTGTCTCGGATAGTAAGAATTCTCGATTGAACTGTTCGCTGTTGAAGCTGGTCACAATTTGCAACCACCTCAACGCTATCTGATGTATTTTTCTTTGCCATAATCTTCAATTTGCCTACAAAGTTATTATTTTGATTTGACAACAGGGCAAAAATTTTCAAAAAAGGAAAGACTATAGGTCTAAAAAAACATGCAAATACTATCAGACAGAATTTTGATATACAATAATATACATATTTTCGAAAGATCATAAAGTCTAAAAAGACTTCAATTACCTTGCAGCTGAACTTCGTGGTGCTTTGCAGGAAGTAAAAGACCACATGGAAGGAAAGAAACAACTTCAATCCTTAGACAGTCTTCTCGATGAGCTATCATCTTCACGTTTCTTCTTACTTTGCCAAAGAAGCCAAACGACTGAGTAAGAGAATCGGCAAGAAAAAGAGGGCAACTGGAGCTTTTGCAACCAAGTTGCAGAAACCTTTTCGTAATTTTGCA
>JALFCW010000040.1 GCA_022771625.1 Prevotella sp. | reverse complement strand
CAGAGTGGACAAAAATTTAATTGGCGAAAACAAGTACGCTCTCGCTGCCTAATCGAAGAACAGTAGATTACTGGCTTTATCCCGTCACAAGGTGATGGGACGAGACATCGCTCAACAGGATGTTGTTCCGAATCCGGTTGGTCAAGCGGTGCAGGTAAATCGGGAATAGTCTGCCGTAGCCTCGTGCGACAGATGAAGTTTTAGGGGATAAGGTTGCAGTTGGTGGTCCTGGTCTTGCTGCAGCACGAAAACCGAAGTCAGGAATAAGCATGTAGAAAGCGTATGGTTTCCCTGTTTGGACGAGGGTTCGACTCCCTCCAGCTCCACTAATTCCATCCACAGATTTTCACGGATGCTAGTTTTTGAAGATTATCACAGATTTTGGCTACGCAGTCATAATCTGTGATATTTTTTATGAATACCACTCTGTGATAATCTGTGGGAAATATGTCATTGATCGGGATTTTCTTCAAATCCCTGATATTCCGGCACCAATGCACTCATCACCGAATCATAGCTCTGACGCATCACTGCCTGTATGTTCTGTGGACCTTGTCCTATAGGATAAATGGGCTGATGAATGGTTAGTCGAAGCTTATGCCACTTCACGAAATGCCAATCGCGGGTGCGGGGCATCACATTAAACGAACCATTGATTGTCAGTGGCACCACCGGCAATTGGAGTTCGTCGGCAAGCACAAAAGCCCCTTTCTTGAATTTGCCCATGTGTCCTGTAAAAGAGCGAGCTCCCTCGGGAAAGACCACCAGACTCGTGCCGTCCTTGAGAGTCGTGCGGGCTTCATCAATTGTTTTCTTCACCTTACTCGGACTGCGGCGATCAACAAATATCTGATGCGACTTGGCACAGGCATAGCCTACGAAGGGCATCTTCCTCAACTGATGCTTCATCATCCACTTGAAATTGCGGTTGAGATAACCATATATCAGAAAAATGTCGAACATTCCCTGATGGTTTGCCACAAATACATAAGAGTGTCCCTTCTCGAGGTTCTCGCGTCCCTCAACAGTCACTGACAACAAGAACACCCTTGTCATCACCTTCGACCACCATATCCCGGGATAGTATCCCCAGATGTGTCCATTGCCTATTGAGCAACCCAACCCTGTAACTGCAGCTGTCAATATCGTGGATATAATTGCAACTGGCACTGCTATTATCAATTGATAAATCCTATATATGTATTTCATCGAAACAAAACTTTAATTATTTCAACCTTCAATTTTCAATCTTCAATTTTCAACCTTCAATTTTCAATCTTCAATTTTCAACCTTCAACCTTCTCATGGTGATAACAACGATTTCCCCTGGCACTCCAAATCGGAATGGAATAAAACCACCTATGCCTGTTGACACGATGAGAGCCCTGGCTCCCTCATAGAACACTCCTCCCCACTCCTTATACACGAAGGATGCAGGCGACCAATTGCCAATCATAAACTGCATGGCATGAGTGTGCCCGCTAAGAGTGAGTTGAGCCCTACTCTCTGGCAATATCTTGCGACGCCAACAAGTGGGATCGTGCTCTGCCATTACCACAAATGCGCTATCCGACACGCCTTCCAACGCCTTTCTCACATCGCCACGTTGTGGAAATTTCTTTCCGTCGCCATCGTTGTCAAGTCCTGCAATCACTATCGAGTCGGCCCCACGTCTCACCACTTCATGTTCATTCACAAGCAGTCGCCATCCCATCTTTCTCTCTAGCTCTCGCGTCTCTTTCTCATTCTCTGCCTTAATATCCGGAGTGGCTTCGATATAGTCGGAATAGTCGTGATTACCTATCACCGAGAACACACCATCCTTCGCTTTTATACCCCAAAGCACATCCACAAAAGGACGAATCTCCTGAGGCTCACGGTTTTGCAAGTCACCCGCAAACACCACCATATCCGGACTTTGGGCATTTATGGTATCAACAACAGCACGCAACAAATGCTCTCTTCCACCAATATATGTGCCTACATGGGCATCGGAAAACTGCACTATGCGATATCCGTCGAATGCTTTGGGCAATTCAGCCGACTCATACGTCATCTCCCTTACGGTAATCTGGTCGAAACCCACAAACGAGCCATAGAACAGCACATACCAATTGAGCACAACCATCACAACTCCCACAATATTGCCATAGTTAGCTTTGCGGCGAATCATTTTCTTCACTCCCCAACCTATTGCTGAGCAAAGAGCAAAAAGACACTTGGGAGTAATAAGCAATCCCACAAGAAAGAGATAGACATTAAGAATCTTGATGTCGGAAGGAGCGAACTGGCGATCGAAAACGAACACCATCGTATAGGCAATCATTCCCAATGTAGGCAACCACCACAGAAGCCTACGAAGCATTGCACGCCTTCCCTTAATACGTCGCAGAAACCTACGATCGATATATAGGTCGGGCACCACCGCCATCAGAATCAACAGTATAGCTATTCTTGTTATCATTTCAATCAAATATTATATAATAAGGTATAAGAGGTCATTCTGTCACTCCCGCCAGGAATCGCTTCATCAGTTCGAGAGGAACACCCCTTCGCCTTGCATAATCCTCCACTTGGTCGGCACCAATTTTTCCCAACATGAAATATCTCGCCTTGGGATGAGCAATCATCATTCCGCTAACACTTGCGTGGGGTTTCATGGCACCGCTCTCCGTAAGCCTTATCCCCACATCGGAGAAATGCATCAGGCTGTCGAGCACAAAATTCATACTAGTGTCGGGCAACGACGGATAACCAACTGCCGGTCGGATGCCCTGGAATTTTTCGGCATGCATCTCCCCTATCGTCAGATTCTCATCAGGGGCATATCCCCAAAAGGTTTTTCTCACCTCTTCGTGCATTTTCTCCGCGGCAGCCTCAGCCAACCTATCGGCAATCAGTTGCACCATCATCTTGTTGTAGGCATCGCCATCAAAATCCTTCTCCAAACCAATATCCACTGTAGTGCAAAAAATGCCCATCTTGTCGGATATCCCATGAGACATGGGGCGGATGAAGTCGGACATACACATATTGGGCTCACCATCAGATGTGGGATGCTGTTGTCTGAGCATAGGCAAGCGAACACCCTCAAACAATATGTCATCGCCATCGCTGTTAGCTTCGCCCAATGCAAAGAGCGCATATACACGATATCGTCCTTCGAGAGTTTCGAGCACTCTCATCGCCTCAGCCTTAATCTCCGTCTGCTTTTCAACATTCTTCAATTGCCATGCATGATAGAAATATGGCCAGTTGATATATTCTATCAATTGAGAGATATCGTATGTCAGTTTTCTACGCTCCATCATTCCCTGAATCTTATAGCCTCGCCCCTAAGGGTATCATCCACCTGTCCGTCGGCATATACCAATTGTCCGTTACACCATGTGCGCTCCACTCGCCAGTTGAAGGTGGTTCCTTCCATCGGGCTCCATCCACACTTGCTCAATATGCACTCGGGCGTAACTGTCCATTTACTATTTGGTCGCACCATCACAAGGTCGGCTTTATATCCTTCTCGTATGTATCCACGTCGGGCCACCTCGAATATCCTCGCCGGATTATGCGCCATCAGTTCTACAACCCTTGTTATACTAAGTATGCCCTCATCCACCAACGACAACATCGCCGGCAATGAGAATTGCACCATCGGCATACCAGATGCAGCCTTGGCACATCCTCCCTGCTTTTGGGATATGAGATGGGGAGCGTGATCGGTTCCCACCACAGATATTCGTCCGTCAGACATTGCCTTTCGTATCTCGTCACGGTCAGCCTTTGTCTTGATTGCAGGATTCACCTTTATCTTAGCGCCTTTGATTTTATAGTCTTCTTCTGAAAAAAATATATGCGCACTTGTAGCTTCAGCCGTTATCAGAGGGTCATCAGGCTTGAAGAGCTGCAGTTCGCGAGCGGTAGAGACATGAGCCACATGCAATCTTGCCCCACACTTGCTCGCCAGTTCCACTGCCAACGACGTACTCCTCCAGCAAGCCTCCTCGCTTCTTATCCCGGGATGATGAATCACATCGGGGTCATCTCCGTATTTAGCCTTTGCCTCCGCCATATTGGCATTTATCACTGCCGTGTCCTCACAATGAGTCATTATGGGCAATCCGGGAATACTGAACACCTGTTCAAGTGCCTCCCTTCTGTCAACAAGCATATTGCCAGTCGAGGAACCCATAAAGAGTTTTATTCCTGGCACTGCATGACGGTCAATGGTATTGAGGATATCGACATTGCCATTAGTGGCACCGATGAAGAAAGCATAGTTCACCACACTCTCCGTGGCGCCTCTCTCCATCTTGTCTTGCCATGCCTCAATAGTGGTAGTTTGGGGCACGGTGTTGGGCATGTCAAAATAGGATGTCACTCCCCCAGCCGCGGCAGCCATACTCTCGGAAGCGATATCTGCCTTGTCGGTCATTCCCGGTTCGCGGAAATGCACATGATCGTCAATTACTCCCGGTAAAACATAGCAACCCGTGGCATCAGTCACTTCATCAACTGACCCCACGGGCTTTTTGTCATCTTCGCAAATTTCCTTTATAATATCATCCTCAATCACCAATGAGGCTTGTCTTATACTCCCCTCATTGACAATTGTAGCGTTCTTTATCAGTTTTCTCATTTCTTCTGCGGTTCGTCAAGTCCCTGCATTTTAGCCATATTCTCAGATGCCACCTGATAGTATTCCTTCACGTATGGGTCGTTCTTGAATTTGTCAGTGGCTTTGCTCATGATGTCCTCTATCTGTGGGGTAAGCACCGGCACATTAAGTCCACTTGTTATCATCATGAATACTCCAGGGCCCAGTACATTGTCAAAGTTTTCCACGATGAACGATGTCACCAACTTGTCTTCCTCAGCGGCAATCTTCTCCGCCTCGGCATTGAGCTGCTCGTTGATGGTCAGTTCGTCCACACCCTCAAGCATCATCTGACTCTGCCTGTGCGAGAGTTCGCTCATTCTGTTATCGAGTTGTTTGTGCTTGTCGATAAACTTGTATAGCTTGTCGTTGAGCGGTGTACCGCCTACACTTTGTGCAGCATTGTCGAGTTTAATCACAATTTCACCCTCCTCAAGCACAACCGGCATAATGCTTTGGTCGTCCATAAAGAGATTTGCCATCCTCACAGTGTCGAGGATGCCACTGAAATGAAACTGTCCGTGGACGATGTCACACGAATCAATACTCTTAAGCTCGTTGTTTTTTACGGCTTTGAGATACAATTTGCTACCGTCGAGCGAAGATATCGACGACGAACCCTGTACGTTGTACGAATTGGCACATGAGGCCATTAATGCCATTGTGGCGAATGCAAGTAAAATTTTGTGCATATATCGACTTAACTTCTTTAATTCTTCTTTATATGATATTTCAACCTTCAATTTTCAATCTTCAATCTTTCAACAATTCCTTGGAGATGCGATGACTGGTGTATAATTGGAGCATTGCAGCTACCATTAACACCACTACCCAATTGTTGTGTACATATTTAATATAGGTAATAGCATCCAATCGGAAGAGATTGTCCATATTGGCAAACATCATCACAGCTGCCAGCAACAGGCATACATCGCTTATTATCACCATGCGCCGGAGCCTCTTGATTGCTACATTGTCACCATCATATTTTTGCTTCAACTGCATCAGCACAAATCCTATTGTGCCCATAGCGAATACATAGGGCGCCCACGACTGTGCAAATAAATTAGCACCACTGCCTATCACCATCATCACCGCTCCGATGACCAGGATTGCGCTTTCTGTCTTATTTAACTCTCTCATTGTTTGTAGTGTCAATTTCTGCTCCACCCTCGTTGAACACGAATATTTCCTCGTCGGCGTGCTTCATAAAATATCTCTCCCTTGCGATTTCCTCTATCGCCTTAGGGTCGCGGTCGAGCCTGTCCATCTTCTGCCTGTCGGCTTGATAGAGTTGTCGATACCTGCCAATTTCGGCATCGAGTGCACCAATGCGCTCCTTGTTCTGCATGTGACTCAGTATGCTGTTCTCACCTACAAAGCCAACAAGCATCACACCGGCCAAAACGACCAGTGCATACTTGAGAAATCTCGAGCGCCCAACTGCGGCAAATAACATTTTCAGACCGTTCATACTTGTTCTTATATGTTTCAATGATGCAAAGGTAACAATTTTCACCCATATTTCAAGTAAAACACCCGATGTTTTTATATTTTTTTCGGCATTGATAGAAAAAATAACATTCATTTTGCGATTTTTTACGCAACTTTGATTACCTTTGCACTCAAATTACAATATTTTAGACATGGAAGAATACATTGTTTCAGCACGAAAGTACCGACCGTCAAACTTCGACTCAGTGGTTGGCCAGTCGGCTCTCACCACAACACTCAAGAATGCCGTCAAGAGTGGCAAGTTGGCTCATGCCTACCTGTTCTGCGGGCCTCGCGGAGTGGGAAAAACCACTTGCGCACGTATTTTTGCCAAGGCAATCAACTGCCAGCACCCCACAGCCGATGGAGAGGCTTGCAATGAATGTGAGAGCTGCCAATCGTTCAACGACCAGCGCTCTCTCAACATCTTCGAACTCGACGCCGCGAGCAACAACTCGGTGGAGCATATTAAGAAGATTATGGAGCAGACACGTATCCCGCCGCAAATCGGACGCTATAAGGTGTTTATCATCGACGAGGTACACATGCTCTCGACAGCAGCATTCAATGCATTCCTCAAAACACTTGAGGAACCGCCTTCCTATGTCATCTTTATTCTCGCCACTACCGAAAAGCAGAAGATACTGCCAACGATCCTCTCACGATGCCAAATCTATGATTTCGACCGCATGACAGTGGGCAACACCATTGCCCACCTGAAGAGCGTGGCTGACAAAGAGGGTATAAAATACGAGGAAGAGGCACTGGCAGTGATAGCCGAGAAGGCTGATGGCGGTATGCGCGACGCACTATCCATCTTCGACCAAGTAGCCAGTTTCAGTCAGGGAAATATCACATACGAGAAAGTTATTGAAGACCTTAATGTGCTTGACTCCGACAACTATTTCCGATTCGTTGAACTCAGTTTGCAAAACAAGGTTAGCGACGTGATGTTGCTTCTAAACAATATCATCTCCAAAGGTTTCGACCCCGGACAGTGTATCGGTGGGCTGGCGCAACATATACGCAATGTGCTTATGGCAAAAGATCCCGCCACACTACCACTGCTTGAAACCAGCGAGGGAATCCGCCAGAGATATCAGCAACAAGCAATCCAGGCCCCAACCACTTTTCTCTATCAGGCTCTGCGACTGCTCAACCAGTGCGACATCAACTATCGCAACAGCGGCAACAAGCGTCTGCTCGTTGAACTCACTCTCATCGAGGTGGCACAGATAACACAATCCGACGATAGTGTACCCGGTGCGGGGCGCAAGCCCCGACGACTAAAATCCCTGTTCCACCAGATCATCAGGCAATCACGACCTATAACAGAGGCTCCGCAGGTGGCCCCAGCCGTGAAGTCTGATGAAAAAACTGCGCCCTCAATAAAGTACGACCCCAATAACCGTCCAAAGTTGACAACCGACAACGGCATGGAGATTGGACTATCGTGGAAGAACATACGCGAGCAAGCCCACCGCAAGAAAAACAAGATATCACTTGTCCCCGGTATGCTTGCTCCCACCGACCCAAACATCAAGAAAATCGGCACCAACTGTGATTTCTCACAGCATGATGTCGAGTTTCAATGGATGTCGATGTGCAACCGTATGCCTCAACAATTGAGTGGCATAGCAGCGAGAATGAAGAATATGAATCCCGTCATCACCGATTTTCCACATCTTGAGGTAGAGGTAGATAACCAAATCCAACTTGACCAGATAACTTCCATCAAGGGTAGTATTGTCAAGACGCTCAAACTATATCTCCAAAATGAGAATATCACCCTCGACCTACGGTTAAATGAGAAACGTGAGACTGTAAAAATACTCACTCGCCGCGAGCAATACGAAATGCTTAGCCAGCAGAATTCTGCAATATCCAAACTAAGCTCATTGCTAGACCTCGAACTGGCATAAGAAAAAATGATAAAAATGGCTGAGATTATACTTGATAACTCAGCCATTTTTCGCATTTCTTCATTATATTGGCTTTGATAATGCCATCGATTCTATGCCATTACGGCACACGATACACCCAAAGCGGTTCCTACCGCTGCCAGGATTGCCGATGCAAGATTCCACAGAAACTTTATCAGCCTCGTTTTGTTCTCCTTAGTCATTTCTCCACAGATTTAATTCCTAATTTTATTTTGGCACGGATTATCACTGTTTTCTTTTTTTGTCCACAGATTATCACAGATTAACACAGATTTTTAAATATCAAAGATATTTTAATTATCACAGATTATAATCAATAATCATTAATCAATAATCAACCCAATCAGAGCCTTTGGATCTTAATCTGTGCCAATCGG
>JALFCW010000129.1 GCA_022771625.1 Prevotella sp. | reverse complement strand
GGCTGGAACTCCGAGCAGCTCGTCATCACCGACCTTGCCGAGCAACTGCAAGACTGCGGTATTGCAGCCCTCACCATCCACGGGCGCACCCGCGCACAAATGTACACTGGCGAGGCCGACTGGACCCTCATCGGTGAGGTGAAGCGCAATCCCCGCATCCATATCCCCATCATCGGCAATGGCGATATCACCACCCCCGAGCAAGCCCGTCAAGCCTTCGAGAGCTATGGCGTGGATGCCGTGATGATAGGTCGCGCCACCTTCGGTCGCCCCTGGATCTTCAAGGAGATGAAGGCCTCGCTATCACCAGCCACCGTTCTCGGCGATTTTGTCGCCGAGCCTCCCCTCTCCCTCGACGACAAGCTCGACATCCTCGAGGAGCAGCTCCGCATCAACATCGAGCGTATCGACGAATACCGCGGCATTCTCCACACCCGCCGCCATCTGGCTGCCTCGCCCATCTTCAAGGGCATCCCCGACTTCCGCCAAACCCGCATCGCCATGCTCCGCGCCAACACCGCCGACGAGCTCCTGTCGATACTCGAGCACGTAAGACATCAATATTTTCATAAAACAGAAGACGACATTAACAAGATATGACAGACGACTTTGACATAAGAGAAGAGCAGAATTTCAATTCTGCCGAAAAAGACTTTGAGAACGCCCTGCGCCCGCTGAGATTCGACGATTTCAGCGGACAAAGTAAGGTTGTGGAAAATCTGCAGGTGTTCGTGGAGGCTGCCAAATATCGCGGTGAACCGCTCGACCACACACTGCTCCACGGTCCTCCCGGATTGGGAAAGACCACTCTGAGCAATATCATCGCCAACGAACTGGGCGTGGGATTCAAGATCACCAGCGGTCCGGTGCTCGACAAACCGGGCGACCTCGCCGGCATCCTCACCTCGCTCGAAAAGAACGACGTGCTCTTCATCGACGAGATACACCGACTGTCGCCCCTCGTAGAAGAATACCTGTATTCGGCCATGGAGGACTATCGCATAGATATCATGATCGACAAGGGACCGTCGGCCCGCTCCATTCAGATTGACCTCAACCCGTTCACCCTCGTGGGCGCCACCACCCGCAGCGGTTTGCTCACCGCCCCTCTGCGCGCCCGATTCGGCATCAATCTCCATCTCGAATACTACGACCCCGACACTCTCAAGCGCATCCTCAAGCGCTCTGCCAGCATTCTCAAGGTGCCCATCGATGATGATGCAGCCATGGAGATAGCCCGTCGCAGCCGCGGTACGCCCCGTATTGCCAACGCCCTACTGAGGCGAGTGAGGGATTTCGCACAGGTGAAGGGCACCGGGCGCATCGACCACGAGATAACGCAATATGCCCTCACGGCACTGAATATCGACCGCTTCGGTCTCGACGAAACCGACAACAAGATACTGCTCACCATCATCGACAAATTCCGTGGCGGCCCCGTGGGTATCAACACCATCGCCACTGCCATCGGCGAGGATTCGGGCACTGTCGAGGAGGTTTACGAGCCTTATCTCATCATGGAGGGATTCATCAAGCGCACTCCCCGCGGACGTATGGTCACCGAGTTGGCCTATAAGCATCTCGGTCGCAGTATGTTCAGCGGCAGCGAGCAGCTGGCTTTTGATTTTTAAAATGAAAAAAATAAAAACAATAATGATATGACGGGAATATTTACAGGAAGCTTCGACCCCTTCACCATCGGCCATGACGACATCGTGCGCCGTGCCCTTCCGCTCTTCTCGCGCATCGTCATCGGTGTGGGAGTCAACGAGCGCAAGCAGTATATGCAAAGCGCCGACGAGCGATGTGCCGCCATCAGGCGCATATATGAGGGCGAGGAGAAGATTGAGGTGAAGGCATACAGCGACCTCACGGTGGATTTCGCCCGACGCGAGGGTGCCGCATATATAATAAAAGGTGTGCGCAGCGTAAAGGATTTTGAATACGAGCGCGAACAGGCCGACATCAACCGCCAACTGTCGGGTGTGGAAACCATCTTGCTCTACTCCGACCCTCGCCATAGCAGTGTGTCGTCGAGTATGGTGCGCGAACTTATTCACTTCGGGCAGGATGTCAGCCAATATCTGCCGAAAGTTAAGTAATTATCATGAGATTTAGGATTGCAATATTTGTATCGCTATGCCTTGCGATAGCCACCCTCGCCGCCTCGGCAAAGAACAAGGGGATGAAATATCACCCGGGGGATGTGGTGGATGAGCAATACCTCAAAGCCCACGGCCATCAGGCGTTCTTCTCGATACACTCCATACCCGACACTATCTTCGCCTTGATGCAGGGGCACTCATATAAGCGTGATTGCACCGTGGCTCGCTCGTCACTACGCTATATTCTTTGCCTTCATCGAGATGACGGGGGACGCTCCATTGTTGGAGAGATGGTGGTCAACAAGAGCATTGCCGCCGATGTCGTCGAGATATTCCGCCGCCTGTATGAGGCAGGTTATCCGATAGAGCGCATGCGGCTCATCGACTATTGGGATGCCGACGACGAGCGGGCAATGACTGCCAACAACTCGTCGTCATTCAATTTCCGCTTCATATCGCATACCCGCAAGGTGTCGAAACACGGAATGGGTATGGCTATCGACATCAACCCCCTCTACAATCCCTACACAAAGACACTGCGTGGAGGCAAAACCAACGCCTCTGCGGGCAAAACCATCGTCGAACCTGCTGCCGGCAGACCCTATCTCGACCGCAACCGCAATTTTAAATACAAGATAACCCGGGGCGACCTCTGCTATCGTCTTTTCCGCAAATACGGATTCCGATGGGGCGGCGACTGGAAGACAATGAAGGATTATCAGCACTTCGAAAAGCCCTGAAAGGGCGATATGACGGCATAATCTAGCGCAGCCAAGCCCTGAAAGGGCGACATAACATAGCACAGGGTGTGAACCCTGTGTAGAGCATTCATAAATTAATTTTTCCCCTCCCTCCCCCTCCACGCGCCAATGGCGCGTGGAGGGGGAGGGAGGGGAGGAGTATGTCCCCAAATGATAGGGCTCACGCCCTATCCTATGTTATGTCGCCCTTTCAGGGCTATCGCTCACGCCCTATCCTATGTTATGTCGCCCTTTCAGGGCTATCGCTCATGCCCTATCCTATGTTATGTCGCCCTTTCAGGGCTATTGTTCAAAAATAATAAAAAAAGAGCGATTTTTCTTTGTGGATAAGAAAAAAAGGTGTAACTTTGCAAATAAAAAATACAGAATATGATAACATACAACTGTGAGGGCGTGAAAATGCCTAATATAAAAAAGCGCGAAACCACGGCTTGGATAAAGGCCGTGGCTTCGGAATATGGCAGAAAGGTGGGAGAAATCGGATATATGTTTGTTGACGACGAGAAGATACTCGAGGTCAACCGCGAATACCTTGGTCACGACTACTACACCGACATCATCACCTTCGACTACGACGAGGGCGACCGTATCAATGGCGACCTTGTCATCAGTCTCGACACCGTGCGCACCAATGCCGAGCAGTTTGGCAAACCCTACGACGAGGAGCTTCATCGCGTCATCATCCACGGCATCCTCCATCTCTGCGGCATCAACGACAAGGGTCCTGGTGAGCGCGAGATAATGGAAGCTGCCGAGAACAAGGCGCTGAAAATGATCACGCTCCCGTGTTAACCACAGGCTGGGCAGAGTCGTCGCCACAGAGCACCACCATCAGGTTGCTCACCATGGCAGCCTTCTTCTCGTCGTCGAGAGTAACCACACCCTCGTCCGACAGTTTGTCGAGAGCCATCTTCACCATCGACACTGCCCCCTCTACAATCTTTTCCCTTGCCGAGATGATGGCACTCGCCTGCTGCCTGCGCAACATCACAGCGGCAATCTCGGGTGCATAGGCGAGATAATTAATTCTTGCCTCCACAACCTCTATTCCCGCCATCGAGAGACGCTCGTCGAGTTTCTCCTCCAGGAGTCGGTTGATTTCCGTACCGCCATCGCGCAGGGTTATATTCGAGTCGTCATCACTGTCATCGTCATAAGCGTATTTGCCTGCGACCTCGCGCAGGGCGGCATCACTCTGAATCTTCACAAAGTTCTCAAAGGCCTTCATCACCCCAGCCACATTTGTTCCTACCACATTAGCATTCTTTGCAGGGTCGCCGGCAATGGTCTGCGAGTCGATTTCGAACATGGCCTTGTATGTGTCCTTGAGTTTCCACACCAGCATGAGTCCAATCATCACGGGATTACCCGTCTTGTCGTTCACCTTGATAGGTTCGGCGTCGAGGTTGCGCGCCCTGAGCGATAGTTTCTTGGCGGTGAGGAAGGGGTTCACCCAGAAGTAGCCCGTGCGGGTGAATGTACCCTTGTATTTTCCGAAGAACAGCAGCACTCGCGCCTCGTTAGGCTCAAGCATGAGAAATCCTCCGCAGAATATCATTCCCGTGATAAACAGTATCACTGCCAGCACCACTGCCGCCGGAACTGCCTCGATTCCAGCCCATATTCCCATGGCGATAGAACCGAATATCAGCGCCAATGTCACGAAGAGCATCAAGAATCCGTTTAATGTCATGCCCTCAAAGGCATACTCGTTTTTTAAATCTTTTGTTGCCATAATATTATATTTTTATAAAATGTTTTTTAGTTAGACGAATGACGGTGACGGTTTACTACAAAAAAAAGAGAAAAATCTCATTTTTTTTGAAGATAAAACAAGCATTATGAAACAAAACCGAAAGTATTTGAAACAATAACAATGATGAGTGAAAAATATCAGTGATAAATACCGTTAAAATGTTTGTGGAATGGCATTTATTTATTATCTTTGCAGAGAAAATCATTGTATTGATTACAAAAAACTAATATAAAACAAAAAAACAGATTATGGAAAGAACCTGGAGATGGTTTGGCAAGAACGACAAGATCACCCTTGCCATGCTGAAGCAAATCGGAGTGGAGGGCATAGTGACAGCCTTGCACGACGTACCGCTCGGCGAAGTGTGGACACGCGAAAAAATCCGCGACCTTAGGGAGTATATCGAGCAATATGGAATGAGATGGAGCGTGGTGGAAAGCCTGCCCGTGGTGGAGACCATCAAATATGGCGGTCCCGACCGCGACCATCAGATTGAAGTATATAAGGAGTCGATGCGCAATCTCGCTGCCGAGGGCATCAAGTGCATCTGCTATAATTTCATGCCCGTGCTCGACTGGGCGCGCACCGACCTGCTGCACGAGAACCCCAACGGTTCGAGCAACCTCTATTTCTCGTATGCCGAGTTTGCATATTTCGACATTTACATCCTCAAGCGCGAGGGCGCACGCGAGGAGTGGGCTGATTTCCACAAGTTTGAGGGTCGCAACGTGCTTGCCGAAGCCGATGAGCTCGCCAAGGAGATGACTCCCGAAAAGGACCACAAACTGGTGGAGAACATAGTGATAAAGACTCAGGGCTTCGTGAGCGGAAATTTCAAGGAGGACGACGAGCACCCGATAGAACTCTTCCGCCAGTTCCTCGACCTCTACAAGGGTATCGACAAGGAGCAGTTGCGCAAGAACATGAAGTATTTCCTCGAGGCCATCATGCCCGTGTGCGAGGAAACCGGTATCAATATGTGCGTGCATCCCGACGACCCGCCAATCCCCGTGCTCGGATTACCCCGTATCGTCAACAGCGACGAGGACATCGAGTGGTTCCTCTCGGCAGTGGATAATCCCCACAACGGTCTCACCTTCTGCGCCGGCTCGCTCTCGGCAGGCATTCAGAACGACGTGGTGGAGTTGGCAAAGAAGTATGCCTCGCGCACGCATTTCGTGCATCTGCGCTCGTGTCATATCTTCCCCAACGGCGACTTCACCGAGGCGTCTCATCTCGGCGGACGTGCCGACATCATCGAGCTTGCCCGCATCTTCGAGAAGGAGAACCCAAATCTCCCCATGCGTGTTGACCACGGCATGACGATGCTTGGCGATGAGAACCGCGGCTACAATGCCGGCTACTCGTTCCTCGGCCGTATGTTCGCCCTCGGACAGGTGGAAGGCATCCTTGCCACTGTAGATCGTGAGCTCGGCATCGAATACAAGCAACCGGGATTCTTTGATTAAATGAAGAATGAATAATTAAAATATGAACAATTTATTTGATATCAAGGGCTACGTGGTAGCCATCACGGGCGGCACCGGAGTATTGGGCCGCACCATTGCAAAGTATCTGGCCCTCAATGGAGCCAAAGTGATTATCCTAGGCCGCAAGGAAGATGTGGGCGCCGAGATAGTAGCCGACATCAAGAAGGCTGGTGGCGAGTGTGAATTTCTGAAGACCGACGTGATGAATCAGGAGGTGGTGCAGCAAAACTGCGACTACATCGTTGAGAAATACGGACGTATCGACACTCTCCTGAATGCCGCCGGAGGCAATATGAAGGGTGCCACCATCACCCCCGAGCAAACCTTCTTCGACCTCGAAGCCAAGCAGTTTCAGACTGTGCTCGACCTCAACCTCACCGGCACTGTCATCCCCACACAGGTGTTCCTCCGCCCAATGGTAAATCAGGGCAAAGGCTCTATCATCAACTTCTCGTCGATGGCAGCCTTCCGTCCGATGACCCGCGTGTGCGGATATGCCGCAGCCAAGGCTGGCATCAGCAATTTCACCGCCTTCATGGCCACCGAGTGCGCCAAGAAATTCGGCGAGGGCATCCGAGTGAACGCCATTGCCCCGGGCTTCTTCATCACCGAGCAGAACCGCAGCCTGCTCACCAATCCCGACGGCACCTTCACCCAGCGCGGACAGGATGTGATACGTCAGACTCCCTTCGGTCGCATGGGCGAGCCCGAGGAACTCTGTGGCACTATCCACTATCTGATGTCCGACGCCGCCAAGTTTGTCACCGGCACTGTTGCCGTTGTTGACGGCGGTTTCAACTGCTTCGCAATGTAGAATATAGCCCTCCATCTTGTGATGGGGGCTATTATTTTTTTGATGATAAACGCTTATTCGTCCTTGTTAATCGTGAAGAAATGACCACGTTTACGGCGTTCCCGCTCCTGCTTCACCTCAGCCGTGGAATTGAGCACAGCATAGGTTATCACACCCACGACAATGCCATCGCTGATGCTTCCGATAATTGCCATCACCAGGATGACCAGCACCGAGGGGATGGCCTCCACAGGATTGGTAAAGTTGATGTGTTTGATGGCTGCAAACATTTGGAAACTGACCACCAAGAGAATGGCACCTGTAACCAGGGGCGGAATGGCCAGGAAAATGGGTGAAAAGAAGAGGGCAAAGAGGAAGCATATCGCTGTCACCAAAGAGGGGACACCTGTCCGGCCACCTTCGGCCACACCAGCGGCACTTTCCAGATAACTGGTACAGGTAGTGGTGCCCATCAAACCGCTCAACATTGAACTGATGGCATCCACTTGGAAAATATGAGACATGCGGCTGATGCGCCCATTGGTACGGCTCAGATTCGTATTGCTGAGTACACCTGAGACAGTGCCGATGGTGTCGAAAACATCGAGGAAGAAAATAGACACCACACACACAAACATATCTATAGAGAATATGTCCTCACTCCACTCCATCTGCATAAACAGGGGTGCAGGCGATTCGGGTATCGTCATCACTTCGTCGAAACGGGTCAATCCCAAGGGAATGCCAAGAATCGTGGAGGCAATGATGCTCAAGAAGATAGCTCCCTTTACCCTGTAAACAATCAGCACGCCTGACAGCATCACACAGATGGCAAAGAGTTGTTTCTCTGGTTCGGTAACGATACTGGCCAGAGAGACAATAGCAGCTCCCGAGTCGGTCATACCTGCACTCTTGAGTCCAAGCGAGGCCAATAATAAACCTACTCCCACCGCCGTAGCACTGCGCAGCGAGAGGGGGATGCTCTCCATAATCAGATAGCGCAACCTGGAGAAGGCAAGAACCGTAAACAAGACACCTTCCAACAGGATGGCCGTGAGGGCGAAATGCCAGGAATAGCCCATCTGCATACACACCGTACCACTGATGAAAAAAAGCAGTCCCACACCAGGAGCCACTGCCAGAGGACGCTTGGCATAGACCGCCATCAAGAAGGTACTCACTGCACTTACCAGTGCAGTGGCCGTAAACAGAGCTGCCGTTGGAAAGGGGTCGGCCGTCCCGCCCACTCCTTCAAAAGCCTTTGGAGCCAAGGCGAGGATATAAGCCATGACAATAAAAGTACTTATCCCGGCAAACACCTCGGTTCGCAACGAATGCTGGCTACTATTGAATCCGAATATCTTGGCTATCTTTCTCATATATCTTGTCTTTCTATTTTATGCTTGCGGCTTTTGGGGTGCATGCTCTTCCTGGGGAGTCAAAGCTGCTCGATTGGGAATGGCCAAATGGAGAACCAGTCCCGTGATAAAGGCAACGGTAATGGATGTGAGCTTGGTACTGCCTACCTGAAGGCCTCCATCCAAGAGGAGTGCAATAATGGCGTATGCAGCGAGTGTGGAGAAGATGATGACGAGCGACCTCGCATTCCGGTTCTTTTTCTCATGGAGTCTTGCCGTACACCAACCTACCCAGATGACCATGATATACATGATGAACGTGATACCCCCGATGACAGCTGCAGGAATACTACTGATGAGAGCTGTGAGTTTGGGACAGCAGGAAAGCACAATCATCATCACTGCCACCATACGCAGGAGGCTGGGGTCACAGATGCGGTTAAGCCGAATCAGTCCCGTTGTCTGCGTATAGGCTGTGGGCTGAGAAGCCCCAAACACAGCAGCAAGCAAGGTGGCAAGTCCGCTGGCACTGATGCTGCGCGGTAGTCCGATGATTCGCAGATAATTCTTTTTCGCAGTACATGAGATAACAATCATATCCGCCACATGTTCGCTCAAGGCGGTGACTGCCAGCGGCAACACCGTCACGAAGACGATTCCCGCCATGTCAACATCCCAATGTTCGAGTACTCTGAAAGCCATGCAATCACTGTCGAAAGGAGATGCCAACCAGTGTGCACCCCGGAGTGCATCCAGCGAGAATGTGCCCCTAACGAGAGACAATACCAATCCTGCCGCCATACCAATAAAAATGGAAAGCAATCTCACCCTTCCCTTGAATAACAGTTGCGCCAAGGCCACAGCCACTATCGTGACGATGCCCGTCAGCCAGTCGGTGCGGATGGAATAGGTGGAGGAGAAAAGCATGTCGATGCCAATGACCATAATCAGCGGCGCTGCCAACGTCGAGGGAAAGAGGCTGATGACCTTCTCCCGCGGCACCATCCGGAGCAGCTGGCCCACCAACAAATAAATAACGCCGATAAACAGTGCCCCGAGACAGACGTAACAATCGGCCAGCACATCAGTCATCCCCCTGCTGACAGCCTGATGATGGATGAACGTCATGCCAGCGAGTATCGTAAACGAACTGCCATAGTAGAAGGGTATCTTACCCGATGTAAAATAATGAAACATCAGGGTGGAAACACCCGAGAAAAGCAGAGCCAAAGGGATGGACAAGCCCAAAACAATAGGTACAAACACGGTACCTGCAAAAACCGCTAACAGATGCTGCAGCGAGAGAGCCAAACGCATGGCCAGTGGGTGATGGGATACATTTCGTATCATACGGGGACCTCCTGATTGCTATGACTATTTCAATACTGACTCTACCTTCATGAGCGAGTCCATCTCGTCGAGTTTGGCCGCCACCGTATCTATCTCAAGCACCACCCGGGTGAGTTGTTCACAACCTTCATGGATGCCCTGTATCACCTCACGCCGCTGCTCATCATCGAGCGGCATCGATTCGTCGGCCAGAAGCTGCACAAAACCATACATCTGGTTGAGCGGGGTGCGTATCTCATGAGCCAGGTTTTGGGTATAGACGGTCTTCTTCTTCGACTGCCGCTCAGCCTCATCTCTGGCTTCCTCCACCAACCGGTTGGTACGCTGCAGTGCTCGGTTCTTGCGCTCCAGAAGCATCATCCCCTGACGGTGACGCACCCTCAAACCCCATATAAAGAAAATCATCATCACGCTGATAACAACACAGAGGGAGAGGAAATTCACCTTCGACCTCACTTGCAACAGTTCGTTCTGTGCTTGCAATTCTGCCAAGGTGGTGGCCGCGGATGTCAACACATTTACACATGTCAGCACAATGGACAAAAAACAGATTTTGACCAAATGGAGACTAATGGCGGGGGTGGGAGGTAATATCATGGGTTTCATATATCTTAATGATTGGGAAGATAAGTTATGTGTCAGAATGTTGCGAATACCTGAAAGACAGGAAAGCGATAAGCGAAAAGACACCACTAGTAGTCATCAATTCGCTGCAAAATTAATCAAAATAATTGATTTTCCAATCATTTTTCAATAATTTTGTAGAGAATTTAAAAATCTTTAACAAAATTACTCATGCCGAGCATACAAAAAAGAGCGTCACCGGATGACGGGTGACGCTCTTCATTTTTTTTACTCTGTCTCTCTAAAGTTACGCTACTGCGCAACTCACACCGAGTGCGGTTCCTACGGCAGCGAGGATTGCCGATGCCAGGTTCCACAGAAACTTAATCAACCTCGACTTATTCTCTTGAGTCATTTTTCAATATTTCAATATTTCAATTTTTCAATATTTCAATTTTTCAATATTTAAGAGCCCCGAAGGGCTCTCAACCTACTCATAGTAGCCGCCGCCATCAGAGCTTGAGCCACCGGAGTCAGAGCCCGAGCTTGAGCTGCCTCCCGAACCGGAGTTGTCGGTGCCAGAACCGCTTCCGCTATCGTCAATGCCAGTATCGGTGTTGTCCTCAATCACCACACCCTTTACGATGCGCTTGAAGTCAACGGTCTGCTGGAATCGGCTGTCCCACTTCTTCGGCATGTCGATGACGATGCATGCAGTGAGGTCGCTCGTGGCGAGGTCGCTTGCCATCAGTTCGCGGTTGACATCAATCTTCTCGGCGGCGGCGGTGTTGCCGGCAGCCTCATAGTCAGCCTTGCGCTGAGTGAGCTTGGCCTTGAGCTGGCTCTGGGTGATAGAACCCTTCACAGTGGGACGGAAGGTGAGTCCGTCGGGCGATGCCACAATCTTGGTGTTAAGACCGAGGATGAGCGGGATGTTCTTCTCCAACTGCTTCATCACGGCCGACACGTCGGCAGCGGTGACAGTCGAACCCTGTGCGAGATAGTCGCAGAAGGTGTCATAGTCGAGCGTTTGCTGGTTGACGATACGCGGGGTGACAATCTTCTCCCCGATGAGTTTGTTCTCAGTGAGAACCATCTGAACGTTGAGTGCCATAGGCATATTGCCCATTGCCGGTATGGGACTTGGTGTTTCGTCCTACTGTAGGCCCCTCACGTGCCTGGGGCTTTTTCCCCGAGTCACGACAGTAGTCGCCGGCCTTGTGGTTGAACAAAGGTTTGGGGGCCATCTTTTTCTTTCACGATGCAAAGTTACGAAATATTTCGCCTCGTGCTCCACTTTTCCGCCATCTCGTTCAGAGTTTTCCGTCAGTTTGTGCTTCCTTGCGCCCTGCTCCCGGCCTACCCCCATTTGAGCTAGCTCGCGAGGGGCTTTGAAGGGAATTATTCTGCCTTTTCAGCCCACTCAGACAGTCATTTGAGCCGACTGCAATTGTCATCTATCGGTCGTGTATTTTTAAACACAGAGGCGCATAGGCACAGAGAATAATGCCGAGCGTCACCCGTCACCTTAAAAAAATGAATTTTTTATGTCCACCGTGCCCTTTTATTAATTAATATATAATAAGGTACGCGAGAAAAGAAAGAAGGAAAGAGAAGAAAAGCCAAGAAGACAATCCTCTTCAAAGCCCTCCCATGCATCAACCACCGTCACCCCTCAAAACATTGCCGTCATCAAGGTGACGGGTGACGCTCTCTCAAGTAGTGACACACTGCGGATGCCACTGGGAGCGCACAACTGTCCATTCTCTCCGACATGCGTCTTGTCGGAGGAACATCCCTGGCTCTCCAATATGGGCATCGGAAGTCTGGAGGGCCAAACGGACAGGTACACCTGAACCGTAATTTTCGATTACTGATCAACGAATCAACGAACCTGTCCTCATGATTCTTGTATAAAAAAATCTGTCGTTTTCTTGCTGATTTCAAAAAAACTTCGTATTTTTGCAGCAAAATAAATATAAGATATGGCAACAATAGAAGACAAGGTGTTCGACCGCCTGTTCAAGGAGGCCGAGATAGCCACGTTCACCCCCGAGGAGCTGCGTGAGTATGAGGATAGCCTCAAGGCCTACCGCGACATCAAGAACTCTATTGACTCGGCGCGTAGGGAAGGACGTGCAGAAGGACGTGCAGAAGGGCTTGCAGAGGGGAAAAAGGATATTGCACGAAAAATGAAGTCCAAAGGATTCTCCGCGGCTGACATATCTGAGATGACAGGATTGACGGATGAAGAAATTGAGACTTTGTAGCTATTGTTCCCCTGTAATTCTTATATTCACTTGCAAAAAAAGTTATGATA
>JALFCW010000088.1 GCA_022771625.1 Prevotella sp. | reverse complement strand
ACCTCTCTGCAACGCTCACCACCGCAACGTTTCCGACTGCAGCAGCTTGCAGAGGGTTTGATGCCAGTGCCTGCACACCGACACCGAGAGACCTTCTCTCATCTCATTGGCAGTTACGGCTACATCTTATATGGAAGGTAGCCAACCCTTTATATATAGATGTGCACCTCGTGGCACACGGACAGGTTCATGAAGTGAACCCAAAAAGTTGGACGGGTTCTGTGAGCCTGTTCGTTGGTTTATCGCGAATCAGTGGTAATTAAAAGAAGGGGTAGCTTTGTCATGAATCAGAGATGCCTGTCCCAATGACTTGTCACAGTCCAAAAACTATGATCTGTCACAGTCCAAAAATGGAAAAAGTACATTTTTACATTTTACATTTTTACAAGATAATTGATTTCTTAATGAGAATCAGAAGTATTAAAAAGTTACAACTAAAATATTATAATATAATATATAATATATTATATATTATATTATAATATTTATTATTATGTATTTCTCAAAAGAGCAGTTCATGCAAAAAAGGATTTTCGTGTAAAAATGTAAAATGTAAAAATGTAAAAATGATAATTTTGAGGTACTTCCTCAGAGAGCTAAAACGGCTCTCCGAGGTAGTGATAGAGGAGCTTCACTTGCTGTGGAGTGAAACGGCGTTGTGTGGCGATGTACCCCGTGGCGGCGAGACGTGCCGAGAGCTCGGTGTTGGTACGAATCCAGTGATTTAGCTTTTTCAGGGCTGCGGTGTAGTCGATGTCAGGACAATATGCCTGGGCGAGCTCTTTTTTTGTTGTATAGATCATAGTGGTATAGGGATTTTGTTTCGAATGCAAAGAAAATGCAAATCGAGTGCAGAGCCAAGCTTGCTTGAGCTATGCCGAGATGTAGCTTTTCTTATGCAAAGATAATATAATAATGTGGGAATCTCAGACGTAGCACCCGAAAATTTCAGACTATAGAAAAGAAAATCTGAGACGTGGCGCAGCGGGACGTGCTACGTTGTAGATCACCCACAGATTATTTTTAGGCACGGATGGACACTGTTTTTATAGACCACAGATGGTTTTTTATAGACCACAGATTAACACAGATTGGCACAGATTAAGAGCCAAAGGCTCTGAAGATTGAAAATTGAAAGATTGAAAGATTGATGATGTAAATCTGTGATAATCACAATATCTTTAGATATTAAAAAAATCTGTGTTAATCTGTGATAATCTGTGGACAAAAAAAGAAGTCCGTGGAGAAAAAAGATGTCTGTGGATGAGATAAGGGGAGATAAGGGACGAGATAAGTCGCAATAACTCGCAATAACTCGCAAGTTCATGACGATTCATGACGTTTCGGGAATTGGGGCGTGGGGAATGTTGTACCTTTGCAGCGTCAAAAGTTCGAAGGAGTTAACGCAGAAGATAAGAAAGTGGAGTAATTAAAATAAAAAAATGAAAATTGTTTGGTCATGTCCGAAATGTTGTGTAACTTTGCAGCCAATTATATTAATTCATTAAAAAAATAAAAGTATTATGTCATACCTTTTCTCATCAGAGTCTGTCTCTGAAGGACATCCCGACAAGGTGGCGGATCAGATTTCGGACGCCATCCTCGACCAGTTTCTGGCCTACGACGAAAAGGCTCGCGTGGCTTGCGAATCATTCGTGACCACCGGCCAGGTAGTGATAATGGGCGAAGTGAGCTCAAACGTGTATATAGATTTGCAAACCATCGCCCGAAATACAATCAAGCGCATAGGATATACCAAGGCGGAATATCAGTTTGACGGCAATTCATGCGGTATCCTCAGTGCCATACACGAGCAGAGCGGCGACATCAACCGCGGCGTGGATAACGGCAACGAGGAGGAACAGGGTGCCGGCGACCAAGGCATGATGTTCGGATATGCCACCAACGAGACGGAGAACTATATACCGGTGTCGCTCGACCTTGCACACCTGATAGTGAAAACGCTTGCCGACATACGCAAAGAAGGCAAGACAATGACTTATCTGCGTCCCGACTCTAAGAGTCAGGTGACTGTGCAATATAGTGACAACGGTGTGCCTGAGCGCATTGACACCATCGTGGTGTCAACACAACACGACGAGTTTGACGAGGACGAGAGAATGCTCGCCAAAATCAAGGACGACGTAATCAACATCCTGATGCCACGGGTGAAGCAGCAGATAAAATCGGACAAGGTGCTCGCCCTCTTCGGCGACGACATCAAATACTACGTCAATCCCACCGGCAAGTTTGTCATTGGAGGTCCGCATGGCGACACCGGCCTGACAGGACGCAAGATTATTGTGGATACATACGGAGGTAAGGGAGCGCATGGCGGTGGAGCATTCAGCGGCAAAGACTCAAGTAAGGTTGACCGCTCGGCTGCGTATGCTGCAAGGCACATCGCCAAGAACATGGTGGCTGCCGGTGTGAGCGACGAGATTCTCGTGCAGATAAGCTATGCCATCGGTGTTGCCAAACCAATGAACATTTATGTGAACACCTACGGCAAGAGCAACGTGAAGATGAGCGACGGCGAGATTGCTGCCAAAATAGAGCAGCTGTTCGACCTCCGACCCAAGTCGATAGAGCGAGAGCTAAAGTTGCGCCAACCGATGTACAGCGAAACAGCGGCTTATGGACACATGGGGCGCCAACCGGAAACGGTGACGAAGACTTTCACAAGCCACTATCACGATACAAAGACCATCGACGTGGAGCTATTCACTTGGGAAAAGTTGGACGCAGTAAACAAAATCAAAAAGTGTTTTAATTTATAAATGACAATAAAGGATTCCACTGTCGTTGCGACAGAGCAACCTGATGTTATAGGGGTGAATGTGGCGGAGGCACCAAAGTACTACAAGCCACGCCACCCCTATCAGGTGCTTAGAACCCTGCCCAAAGATGCCACTCCGGCGCAGCAGGACTCGGCAATCCAGGCTGCTTTTCATCCAAAAGAAATAAGATATAGCGACAGGCCCGACACCCTGCATCTTCCTGGCTATGGCAAGGGGAAAAGCGCTCTTGAAATTACCACGCTGCCAAAATACTACAGAGAATCATTCTTTGCCAACGATTCCCTCTTCCATCCCGAACGCAGCGGAGGACGGTTTGGTATTGCCGGCGAGACGGTTCCCTATACTGTGAGCGGCGACAACGCCATGACCATCTTGCTCCTCATAGGCTTTATTTCGATGATTGTCTCTGCATCAAAATCAAGGGGATTCATCACAAAGCAACTCAAGAGCACATTCTATCTGCCCAAGAACTATGACATGACAATGAGCGAAACCAGTACGGAGCTGCGTTTCCAGCTATTCATGGTTGTGCTTACCAGTTTGCTATATGCCGTAATATTCCTATACTATTCCACAAGGTATGTGAGTGACACATATATTATTGACTCCCACTACCAACTGACGGGCATATTCCTGGGTATGACTTTTGCCTATTTCATCTTGAAGGGATTATTGTATTCCACGGTGAACTGGACATTCTTCGGATTGAGAAAAAATTTACAATGGTTGAAGACGTTACTCTTTATCACCTCGTCGGAGGGAGTAATGCTTTTCCCTATTGTACTACTACTTTCTTTCTTTAATCTAAATGTTAAATCAGCGCTAATATATACAATGATTGTATTGATTTTAGTTAAATCTCTGACATTTTTTAAATCATACATCACATTTTTTAGAGGAAAAGGCAATTTTCTGCAAAATATTTTGTACTTTTGTGCCCTTGAAATAGTACCGCTCACCTCTTTTTGGGGTTTTGTGGCGATTATGATTAACTTTCTGAAAATAAATTTTTAGGACACCAATGGTTAAAAAGATTTTGGTATCACAACCCAAACCAACGAGTGAGAAATCACCGTATTTTGACATCGCAGAGAAGTTGGAGGTGGAACTGGTTTTCCGCCCGTTCATAAAGGTCGAAGGACTTAGTTCTAAGGAATTCCGCCAGCAGAAGGTAAGTCTGCCTGATTATACGGCTATCGTATTCACATCAAGGCACGCTATCGACAATTTCTTCCAACTGGCCAAGGAACTGAGATACAACATCCCCGAAGACCTGAAGTATTTCTGCGTCACGGAGACCATTGCATTGTATATCCAGAAATACGTTCAGTATCGCAAGCGCAAGGTTTTCTTCGGCAATACTGGTAAAATAGTTGATTTGCTGCCATGCATGGTGAAGCACAAGAACGAGAAGTACTTGGTACCGCTTAGCAGTGTGCACAACGACGATGTGAAAACAATGCTTGACGCGAAGAAGCTCAACCATACGGAATGTGTGATGTATCGCACCGTAAGCAACGATTTCACCCCTGAGGAGGTGGAGAACTTCGACTACGACATGCTCGTGTTCTTCAGTCCTTCGGGTATTGATTCTCTGATGAAGAACTTTCCCGACTTCCCCGTATCTCACAAGAATGTGGCTATAGCGACTTTCGGACCTGCCACTGCTAATGCTGCAAAGGAAGCCGGACTTCGACTTGACCTGGAGGCCCCGACGGAGAAATATCCATCGATGACGGGAGCGCTGCAGCACTATCTGATAGTGAACGGTGACGACTGATACACCTTATTATATATATAGATACACCTGATGACTTGCTGCGGCAATACACTTAACAACAAGGAGCGCATAAAAAGCAAAAAACAACTTGAAATGCTCTTCGGAGGCGGGAAAAGCCGTTCAATGGCTGCATTTCCCGTAAGGTTGGTGTATATGACGAATGACTGCACATCTGACACCCCGCAACTGATGATGATGGTGAGTGTGTCGAAAAGGCATTTTAAGCATGCCGTAAAGCGCAATAGGGTTAAGAGACAAATACGCGAGGCATATAGGCTTAACAAACATATCCTCGCCCCTGCGACGGAAAAGCTTGAAGGAAAAAATCTCAGTATGGGATTTATATGGCTTAGCGACGAACTAATGCCTACGGAAAGAGTGGAGAAAAGTGTTGTGAATTTAATGCAGAGATTAAATGAGCGTATTGCGATTGATAAATAGGGCCATAGTGTGGGTGCTTTGTCTGCCCATATTGTTCTACCAACGCTGCATATCACGATACACTCCACCATCGTGCAGATTCACACCGACGTGTTCGGAGTATGCAAGACAAGCATTAATAAAACACGGACCTATAAAGGGACTTTATCTGGCGGTATGGCGAATACTGAGATGTAATCCCTGGGGAGGAAGCGGGTATGACCCGGTGCCGTGAAGATTGAAAATTGAAGATTGAAAAATTAAAATATTGAAGTTGGATGAAAAACTTTATTGAAGAACTTAAATGGCGCGGAATGTTGGCGCAGATAATGCCAGGAACAGAGGAACTGCTCCAGAAGGAGATGGTGACCGCTTATCTCGGTACTGACCCTACTGCCGACTCACTGCACATCGGACATCTCTGCGGAATAATGATGCTGAGACATCTGCAACGCTGCGGACACAAGCCTATTATACTTGTGGGCGGAGCAACTGGTATGATAGGTGACCCTTCTGGCAAAAGTCAGGAGCGCAACCTGCTCGACGACAAGACTCTCTATCACAATCAGGAGTGCATCAAGGCACAGGTGGCAAAGTTTCTTGATTTCGACACCGACGCCCCCAACAAGGCCGAGATGGTGAACAACTACGACTGGATGAAGGATTTCACCTTCCTCGATTTCGCACGCGAGGTGGGTAAGCATATCACTGTCAACTATATGATGGCTAAGGAAAGCGTACAGCAGCGCCTTAATGGTACTGCCCGCGACGGACTTTCATTTACCGAGTTCACCTATCAGCTGCTGCAGGGATATGATTTCCTATATCTCTACAAGAACAAGAACTGCAAACTGCAGTTGGGCGGCAACGACCAGTGGGGCAATATGACCACAGGTACTGAACTCATCCGACGTACACTCGGCAACGACGTGGAGACATACGCTCTCACCTGCCCTCTCATCACTAAGGCCGACGGAAAGAAATTCGGTAAAACCGAAAGCGGTAACATCTGGCTCGATCCAAAGCGTACCACACCATACAAGTTCTACCAGTTCTGGCTCAACGTCAGCGACGATGACGCCGAGCGATATATCAAGATATTCACAAGTCTTGACAAGGAGACTATCGACGCATTGGTGGAGGAGCACAAGCAGGATCCCGGAAGACGAATACTGCAAAAGCGCCTGGCCGAGGAGACAACTATTCTCGTTCACTCGAAGGAGGCTCTCGACGCCGCTATCGAAGCAAGCGGAATATTGTTTGGCAAGTCAACAAAGGATAGTTTGCTTAAACTCGACGAACAAACATTCCTCGACATCTTTGACGGTGTGCCACAATTCACCATCAGCAAAGACCAACTCAACCAACCGGCAGTGGAAATCCTGACACAGGCAGCTCCCGTATTTGCCAGCAAGGGCGAGATGAGAAAACTAGTGCAGGGCGGTGGTGTGTCGCTGAACAAGGAAAAACTGTCTGCTTTTGACAAGGTCATCAGCGAGGACGATCTTATCGACGGCAAGTATCTTCTTGCCCAAAAAGGCAAGAAAAACTACTTCTTGCTCACTGTGAAATAAAAAAAAAGCTAAAATAGGTGCAAAAATTTGGTAATGCGAAAAAAATGCATTACCTTTGCACCGAAATTAAGCAATTGGACCATGGTGTAATGGTAACACTACAGGTTTTGGTTCTGTCATTATGGGTTCGAGTCCCGTTGGTCCAACTTAAATTCAACTATTCTAAATAGGCTAAAAAACAAACTTATTTATAATTATGAAAACAAATTATGAAATTCGCTATGCGGCTCATCCGGAAGACGCAAAGCATTATGACACAACAAGAATCCGACGTGACTTTCTTATTGAAAAGGTGTTCGCTGCCGACGAAGTAAACATGGTTTATTCCATGTACGACCGTATGGTAGTGGGTGGTGCCATGCCTGTGGCTGAAGAACTCAAACTTGAGGCCATCGACCCTCTGAAGGCTGAATACTTCACCACACGACGCGAGATTGGTATCTTTAATGTAGGCGAAGGTGACGGTATAGTAAAGGTAGGCGACGAAACCTACGAACTCTCATTCAAGGAGGCATTGTATATCGGACGAGGCGACCGCGACGTGGTATTCGCAAGTAAGGACGGCTCTAAACCAGCCAAATTCTACTTCAACAGTACTACCGCCCACAAGGAGTATCCTTGCAAGAAAATAACTAAGGCTGATGCCGTAGTGGCTCACATGGGTTCGCTTGAGATGAGCAACGAGCGCAATATCAACAAGATGATAGTTAACCAGGTGCTGCCCACATGCCAACTGCAGATGGGTATGACCGAACTTGCCACTGGTAGTGTATGGAATACGATGCCTGCCCACGTGCACAGCCGTCGTATGGAGGCTTATTTCTACTTTGAGGTGCCCGCCGACCAGGCTGTATGCCATTTCATGGGTGAGGTGAACGAAACACGCCATATATGGATGAAAGGCGACCAGGCTGTGCTCTCGCCTGAATGGAGCATCCACTCAGCAGCTGCTACTCACAACTATACCTTCATCTGGGGTATGGGTGGAGAAAACCTCGACTACGGCGACCAGGACTTTTCGCTGATTACAGACCTGAAGTAAATTAAGAATAAAAAATTAAGGGATGGATACATTCAGCAAAAGATTCTCACTTGAGGGCAAGGTAGCCCTAGTGACAGGTGCTGCATACGGTATTGGATTTGCCATTGCAGAGGCATACGCCATGGCAGGAGCGAAAATTGCATTCAACTGCCGCGGACAGCATCATCTTGATCAGGCTCTTGCCGATTATAAGGCCAAGGGCATTGACGCCAAAGGATATATATGCGACGTGACCAACGAGGAAGATGTGAAGAAGATGGTGGCCGACATCGAGAAAGAATTAGGCACCATTGACATCCTTGTGAATAACGCCGGTATCATCAAGCGCATACCGATGACCGAGATGTCGGTGGAGGAGTTCAGACAGGTGATTGACATCGACCTCAACGCTCCTTTCATAATGTCGAAGGCGGTCATCCCTGGAATGATTAAGAAAGGACACGGAAAGATAATAAATATCTGCTCAATGATGAGCGAACTGGGACGCGAGACGGTTTCGGCTTATGCCGCTGCCAAAGGCGGCCTGAAGATGCTGACACGCAATATATGCTCGGAATTCGGCGAGCATAATATTCAATGTAATGGTATAGGTCCGGGATATATTGCAACACCGCAGACAGCACCGCTTAGGGAGATACAACCCGACGGAAGCCGCCACCCGTTTGACAGATTTATCATATCCAAGACTCCAGCTGCAAGATGGGGAACACCCGACGACCTGATGGGTCCTGCAGTGTTCTTGGCATCTGATGCATCAGACTTTGTCAACGGACACATACTATACGTTGACGGTGGTATTTTAGCTTACATAGGCAAACAACCATAAAAAGGAAATGAGTGGAAGATCAATTGTTCTTCCACTCATTTTTTTTTACTAATTCACTTGAATATCAGTTAAGGGCATCAGCAAGTTCTGCACCAGCCTTAAACTTGGCTACCTTCTTTGCAGCGATCTGAATCTTCTCCTTAGTAAGAGGATTGATACCTTCACGAGCAGGACGCTCACCAACACTGAATGTGCCGAAGCCTACCAAGGCAATCTTGTCACCAGCAACAAGGGCTTCCTTAATTGCCTTTACTGTCTCGTCGAGAGCTGCCTTTGACTGAGCCTTTGTCAGACCTGAACCAGCCGCGATTTTCTCAATTAATTCTGTTCTGTTCATAACTTTAATATTTTTATTGATGATAATAATAGATATTTCTAAGTTTTCCACTGCAAATATAGGATAAAGAATTTAGAAAAGCAACAAAAAACCAAAAAATTTGTTGTTTTTATTGTTTTTTTTATCTATTGAGCACAAATAATGCCTTTTTTGGGGGATTTTTTTGTAATTTTGCGCCCGAAAGAATAAACATATACAGTAATATAGACTAATTAAGAGAAAAAGGATATGCGCAATATACCCGTAGTTACAAAAAATCTGCTGATTATCAATATCATTGCCTATGTGGCAACATTATTGATGGAAGCAAGCGGTGTAGATCTCAACTCATTGCTGGGCCTGCACTTCTTCATGGCAAGCGAGTTCCATCTGTGGCAGTTGGTGACATATATGTTCTTGCATGCCGGATTCACACACATACTCTTCAATATGTTCGCCCTATGGATGTTTGGTGTGGTAATTGAAAACGTGTGGGGACCTAAGAAATTCCTATTTTATTACATTTCATGTGGAATAGGTGCTGGAATAATGCAGGAGATAGCACAGTTCTTCTCCTTCTATTTCATGGTCAACGGCCAAGACCCAAGCATCGGTATGCTTCAGCTGTTTGAAGTGGGACACCAACTGTCGGGACAACTCAACATGTGGACAACCATCGGTGCGTCGGGTGCTGTGTATTCCATCCTGCTCGCATTCGGAATAATATTCCCCAACGAGAGGATTTTCATCTTCCCATTACCCATACCTATCAAGGCAAAGTGGTTTGTGATGATATATGTGGCTATCGAACTCTTCTCGGCCATCGGCACTCCTGGCGACAATGTGGCTCACATGGCACACCTCGGCGGTATGCTCTTCGGATTCTTCATGATTCGCTATTGGAACAACCACCCGGGCAGCGACTCTTATGGAAGGAGCAAAGGAAGGGAGTTCTTTAACAACCTGAAGCGCAACTTTGACCGGCGCTCGGGCAACCCCAATATGCATGCTCATCATGGGGGAGCCAAAGAAAGCGACTGGCAATACAACGAGCAGAAGAAGAAAAACCAAGAAGAGATTGACCGCATACTCGACAAGATTAGGCGAAGCGGATATGACAGTTTGACAAAAGAGGAAAAGAAGACCTTATTCGACAGTAGTCAGGAACGATGATAAGCCAATTAAAGACATTCACCCGCAAAATGGCCGCCGGGGCAAATGTTGCCACAATAGCCGTCATGCTGCTTGTGGGGTTCTCCGACTATGTGAATCCCGCCAGTCATCCCATCTTATCTCTTGTGGGACTCACATTCCCGTTTCTGTTGGTCATAAACTTGGGATTCCTCATCTTCTGGCTCATCTTCTGCAAACGGATGGCGATAATCCCATTCTTGGGATTTGTAGTGGCTTACGCACCCGTGCACACATACATACCTTTTAATATTCCACACGACACTCCGATAGGGGCTATAAAGGTGATGTCGTATAACGTACACGGATTTAACGGGCGTGGCAGTGAGCACGACCCTAATGCCGCGAATGACATAATCGAATACTTCAGGAAATCCAAACCCGACATCCTTTGTCTGCAGGAAGACTACGGATGGACACAGACGCTGTTGAAAGACAAGATGGACAGTTTGTTTGCCCATCACGACTATGCCACATTCGGAAGTGTGCAATTAAGCAACAGCATAAGCATATACACCCGTTTCCCTATTATCAAGAAGGAAATAATCCCCTATGAATCAAAGGGAAACGGCAGTTGCGCATTCTATCTCGACATCAACGGCAAGACGGTGGTGGTGGTGAACAATCACTTTGAGAGTAACTGCCTCACCGCTGACGACAAGTCGAGATACAAGAAAATAATCCAAAAGGCCATTGAGGGCGAAGCAGCCGAAAGCGACACTAAGTATATTGCAAGCAAACTGGCAGAGGCAAGCAAGAAGCGTGCCCCGCAAGCAGATGCTGTGCACGAATACGTGGAGAGAGTGAAGAAGAAGTATCCGGTGATTGTGACGGGCGACTTCAATGACAACCCCATTTCCTATACCCGAAGAGTGATGGCCAAGGGGTTGACCGACTGCTATGTGGAGACTGCAAGAGGACTCGGTTTGTCATATAATCAGAAAGGTTTCTTCGTAAGAATCGACAATATTATGTGCTCCGACCACTTTATTCCATATAATTGTCATGTTGACGACAAAATCACCGCTTCTGACCATAATCCGATTGTCAGTTGGCTAAAATTTGGATATAAACCTTAAAAAAATAGGTAAAATCAATAAAAAGTGGGAATAAATTTTCATAATTGTAAAAATATCACTATATTTGCACGCTTTAATAAGGCATTTAGAATGAAATAACAATAAAATAATCAATATAAACAAATGCAAAACAAAGGAATTGTAAAGTTTATCGCACTTATGCTCATGTTGGTGTGTATATTCTATCTCTCCTTCTCATTCGTGACACGCCACTATGAAAATAAGGCTGCCGCAATGGGCGAGGAAGCAGGTCAGGAATATCTCGACTCTATCATGAACGAGAAAGTGTATTTTGGCGCTTACTCATACAAGGAGTGCCGTGAGATGCAAATTGGCCTGGGTCTTGACCTTAAGGGTGGTATGAACGTAATTCTTGAGGTGTCGGTGCCTGATGTTATCGCCGTGCTTGCCGACCACAAGACTGATGCGGCTTTCACCAAGTCGATGCAGGAGGCCAAGAAGGAAGAGGAAACAAGTCAGAAGGACTTCGTTAGCCTCTTTATCCAGAGTTATAAAAAGAATGCTCCCGGGCATCGTTTGGCTGAGGTGTTTGCCACCCAGCAGATGAAGGGAAAGGTGAGCACTCAAAGTTCTGACGCAGAGGTAGAGGCTGCCGTGCGCGCTGAGGTGCAGTCGGCTGTTGACAACTCGTTCCTCGTTGTGCGCAACCGTATCGACAAGTTTGGTGTCGTTCAGCCTAACATCCAGAAATTGGAGGGACAGAGCGGACGTATCATGGTCGAGATGCCTGGTATCCGTGAACCGGAGCGTGTGCGCAAGCTTCTCCAGGGAAGTGCCAACCTTGAGTTCTGGGAGACATACAACAGTCAGGAGATTGTTCCTCTGCTCTCTCAGATCAACCAGAAGTACGCTCTTGGTGCTGATGCTGCTGTTGCTGACACTACAGCCACAGAAGCTGCTGTTGACAGTACTGCCACTGCAGCTGCAAGCGAAGAGAAGACCGAAGCTGCTGACGGCAAGAAATCATTGGCAGAGGCTATTGGAGCCAAGAAGGACGCCAAGGCTGACAAGAACGCTGCCAAGGATGCACAGTTGCAGAAGATGAAGGAGCAGAATCCTCTCTTCTCTATCTTCCAGCCATCACAGGGTCAGAGCCTCAGCGTTGTTGGATATGCCACTGCACGCGACACTGCAGAGGTTGACAAGATTATCTATTCGGAAATTGCAAAGCGCATATTGCCAAGCGACGTGAAACTGTTGTGGAGCGCCAAGGCTGCCGACTTTGACAAGAAGGGCGAAATCTTCGAGCTCCATGCTCTGAAGGTGACAGAACCTTCGGGACGCGCTCCTCTGGAGGGTGACGTAATCACAAATGCCAAGGACGAGTTCGACCAGTATGGTCATCCTTGCGTATCTATGCAGATGAACTCTGACGGTGCTCGCCGTTGGGCTCAGCTCACCAAGCAGAACATAGGACGTGCCGTTGCTATCGTGCTCGACGACGCTGTATATAGCGCACCTCGAGTAAACGGCGAGATTGCCGGTGGTAACTCTCAGATTACAGGTAACTTCTCTATCGAAGACACCAAGGACCTTGCCAATACTCTTAACTCTGGTAAGATGCCTGCTCCTACACGTATCGTGCAGGAAGAGGTGGTTGGTCCTTCACTCGGTGCTCAGTCTATCCAGCAGGGTATCATCTCATTCATCGTGGCATTCATTCTCCTGATGATATACATGCTCTGCCTCTATGGAGTAATACCGGGTATGATGGCAAACATCGCATTGCTCTTCAACCTGTTCTTCACTCTCGGAATCCTTACCTCATTCCAGGCGGCACTGACAATGCCGGGTATTGCCGGTATCGTGCTCTCACTGGGTATGGCTGTGGATGCCAACGTGCTTATCTACGAGCGTACCAAGGAGGAGCTTCGTGCAGGTCTTAATGTTAAGGAGGCAATGAAGAAGGGTTATTCGAATGCCTTCTCGGCAATCTTCGACTCCAACCTTACCTCTATCATCACTGGTGTTATCCTGTATGTATTCGGTACAGGTCCTATCCGCGGATTTGCCACCACATTGATTATCGGTATCGTATGTTCATTCTTCACCGCTGTATATCTCACACGCCTTGTTTATGAGCATCAGATGAAGAAGGACAAGTGGACAAATCTTACATTCTCTACTGGATTCTCAAAGAACCTCATGCAAGACACCCACTTCAATTTCATGGGTGCCTACAAGAAGACATTCACCATTTGGGGTGTTGCAGCCGTTCTGTTCATCATCTGCCTCGGTGTTCGCGGTTTGAGCAAGAGCATCGACTTCACTGGTGGTCGCAACTATGTTGTAAAGCTTGAGAAGGCTGTTGAGCCAGAGGAGGTTCGCGAAGCACTTGCAGGTGCATTTGGCGAGGCCAACGTGAGTGCCATCGCCCTGGGTACTGACGGCAAGACAATCCGTGTATCCACCAACTACAAGATTGAGTCGAACGACCCGACCGTTGACGACGAGTGCGAGAACATCTTGTTCAAGGCTATGTCTAAGGCAAACCTTGTAACCCAGAAGGATGTATCAGCATTCAAGAATCCTGACGTGCGTGCCGGAGGTTCGATTATCAGCAGTACAAAGGTAGGTCCGTCAGTGGCTAAGGATATCACATACGGTGCCATCATCAGCGTTATCTTCGCCTTGATTGCCATCTTTATCTATATCCTTGTCCGCTTCCACAATGTGGCATATTCAGTAGGTTCTACTGTAGCACTTGCACTGGATACATTGGTGGTTATTGGATTCTACTCAGCATTGTGGGGTATCGTTCCGATGTCATTGGAGATTGACCAGACATTCATCGGTGCCATCCTTACTGTTATTGGTTATTCAATCAACGACAAGGTGGTGGTATTCGACCGTATCCGCGAGAACTTCGGTTTATTTAAGAAGCGCGACCGTCAGGATGTGTTCAATGACTCTCTGAACCAGACACTCGCACGTACCATCAACACCTCTGTAACAACATTGATCGTGTTGCTGTGTATCTTCATCCTTGGTGGTGACAGCATCCGCAGCTTCTCATTCGCAATGATTCTCGGTGTTGTATTCGGTACTCTATCGTCAATCTTCGTTGCCGCTCCTATTGCTTACATCACAATGGGACGTCATATCAAGGCTGACAACGAGGTAGAAGCTGAAGCTGCTCCTGTAAAGGCATAAAATTCTAACTCACATACTATGCTTTAAAAAAAGTGGGGTGTGTCATCTGATGATGGCACACCTCCTTTATTTTAGTGAGAATCTCATCCTGCGACCATCGGCAGGATGAATGAATTCGAGATATTCGGCAAACAAATAAAGACGTGATGACTTAACACCATATAGGGGATCGCCCTTGATAGGGGCATTCAATCCCAAGACACTGGCGCAATGCACGCGCAACTGATGTGTTCTTCCTGTGTGGGGTATCAGCAAGAGGGAGACCTCTTGATTGATTGTTGATGACTGATTATTGATTATTGCCTCCACGCGCCATTCGGTGATAGCACGCTTGCCATGCTCAAAATCCACTATCTGGCATGGACGCTCAAAATAATCGGAGGCGAGAGGAAGGTCGATTGTTCCTTTATCACCCACGTGGAAACTATCGACATTCTTGGGAAGGACAATGGCACGATAGCGTTTCTTTACTGTGCGGTCGAGGAATTGCTTCTGGATATGCTTGTATGTCGCCTCGTCTTTGGCGGCAACAATAAGTCCGCTGGTATCCATATCAAGGCGATGACACAAAAGGATGTTTGGATTTCTCTCCTGAAGGAGTGATTGCACAGACGTCCTACTGAGACGTCCAGGGACGGAAAGCATTCCCGCGGGTTTGTCAACAACAATAATCCAATCGTCCTCATAGACAATATTCATCTCTGAGTGGGCGTAGCTCTGCTGAGGGTCTTCTTCCACATTCAATCCTTGCATCATAAACGATAGTATGGGAAGACAACGTCCACGACAAGCGGGATAGAAATGCAGGTGATGGCGTATCTCTCTCTTTGGCGACTCTCCCCACCAAAACTCAGCTATTCTCAATGGTCGCATACCATTAAGAAAGGCATATTGCAGCAGTTTGGGAGCACAACACTCCCCTGCCCCGGAAGGCGGGAACTTGATAGGAGTATCGCTAAAGATATCGAGAAGATCACGACGCTCCCCATTGGCATTAAGCATTATGAAATGCGAGAACAACCACTGTTGGAGAGCCTGAGAGCGTGACTTTCGTTCGTTCTTCAGATTATCAATATCCTTACTGTTGTCATTAGCCTCATCATTCTCCAACAATAATATATTATGGTTTATGCGGGATATCACCGCCTCCTCCTGTTTGAAATAGCCATCAGGTTGGAGATAGTCAAATACAGGAGGTACAAAAAAGTCGTCGTCCTCAAGAATATCTATCTGACCGGAATAGGCAGCAAGATAACCTAAATCGCCATCTCTCTCTACGACAAGGATACCAAACATCTTACCTTCCTGCAATACGGGAAGCCAGTCGGCATGACTAAGAATAAAATGCTTTACCCCTTCCACTGCAAGCATGGACAGAGCATCCGGCTCGTAGCAGAAGGGGTAGTTCATTGACTCCGGAGGAGTAATATCTGTATTTAATCGATGATAAGTCATTTACTTAACATACTCAGCATAATCGGTGAGGTGCATGTCGCCCTTACGGATGAGAGTATCATGGAATGAGAATGCAGCGGGGAGGTTGTGGTGTGTCTGTCCACCCTTAGCAATCTTGAGATAATCCCAAAGGAGCTGCTTGTAGTCGGGATGAGCACAGTTTTCGATGATGCACTCAGCACGCTGCATAGGACTCTTGCCACGCAAGTCGGCAACACCCTGTTCGGTGACAATCACATTCACGTCGTGCTCGGTGTGGTCGTGGTGACTAACCATAGGAACAATCGAACTGATGGCACCGTTCTTTGCAACCGAAGGACATGTGAAGATACTGATGTAAGCATTACGCTCGAAGTCACCCGAACCACCAATACCGTTCATCATCTTAGTACCAGTGATGTGGGTTGAGTTGGCATTACCATAGATATCACACTCAAGGGCTGTGTTGATGGCGATAACTCCAAGTCGGCGGATAAGCTCGGGAGAATTGGAGATCTCGCTCTGACGCAGAGTCAGGTGATCCTTGAAGTAGTTGATATTCTCATATACCTTCATAAGGCTTGGGTTGGTTACGGTGAGCGAGCAAGCAGAAGCCACTTTCACACGTCCGTTGAGCATCATGTCAACCACAGCATCCTGAAGCACCTCTGTGAAGATGTTGAAGTCGGGGATGTTCTTGTCCATACTAAGTGCGGCAAGGATTGCGTTTGCAGTAGTACCCACACCGCTCTGCAGTGGCAGGAACGTAGAAGGAATAATGCCGCGCTTCATGTCAGCAGCGAGGAACTCAGCTACATTGTTACCAATCTGAGTGGTAATAGGGTCGAGGTCCTTGAAAGAACGAGCCTCATCAGGTATATTACACTCCACAACACCTACAATCTTCTTGGCATCAATTTCCACGTATGGAGTACCAATACGGTCATCTACCTTAGTGATTGGAATAGCCTGGCGATAGGGAGGATCCTGCAGCTCATAAACGTCATGCAGATACTTGGCGTCTGGGCTATGGAATTGGTTGTGCTCGAGAATAACATGCTTTGCGAGTCGAGCGGCAGTAGGACTAATACCACCGGCAGATGTAAGGTATGCCTTGCATGTTGTTTCACCCTCTTCGAGGTCGCACACCTCAAGGATAGCCCAGTCAACTTGACCCATGAATCCGTATCTCAACTCCTGAGCCATCTGTGAGAGGTGGATGTCATTATAGGCAATCTCACCCATGTTCACATGCTTGCGGAAGTCAGGGTTGGTGGTGTAGGGAGCGCGATAACGGATAGCCTGTGCGTTGGCGAGGTCACCATCGGTACTCTGTCCTGTAGAGGCACCAGTGAAGATACCTACTTGAAATTCTCTACCTGCCTCATGCTCGGCGAGAGCAATCTTGGCGAGTTCCTTGGTAACAGCCTTTGCTGCACCTGAAGGAGTGAATCCGCTGAGAGCGATGTTCTCTCCGTGTTTGATAAGTGCTGCGGCTTCGGCAGCTGTCATACGTTTGTAAGCCATTTTTTTATCTTTTTATTTAAATAGATATTTTATTAGTGCGCAAAATTACTCATTTTTGAGCATTTTACAAAATAATTTCATGCTTTTTTGAAATATATGCCATTATAATTTAGACATCTCTACCATTTTGACGATTTTTTCCCTCATTTCGCCACTAATTGACCATCCCAACGACTCCAGTTTACGGGTGGAAAAGAGGGAACGTGTAATTGGGTTGTAGCCCTTGCTTTCGGAGTCGGGCGGCAACTGGATGACTACCTTGCGACCCGCTGCTGCGGCTATCATATCTGCAAGTTGTCGTATGGTGATATTTGAATTACTGTCGGCTATATTGTATGCCTCTCCTGATTGTCCTTTCAATAATATATATAGAATGGCACGCACGCAGTCAACGACATAGCACCACGAGCGAAACTGACTGCCATCACTCTTCATGACTATATCCTCGCCACGCAACACATTGCGGACAAACTGTGCATATACTCGATTATCAGAGGGAGTGAAATGCGGTCCGTAGGTGTGACAAGGACGTGCAATAACCACATCTGCTCCGTATTGATCCTTATATGCCGCACATAGGGTTTCTGCCGCACGTTTGGATGACGGATAGCAAGAACGCGGGAGTGTGGGATTAACATATCCGCTATCTGTTTCTCTAAAAGCAGGGCCATCGGTGGTTTCCTCTGTAGCTCCACCCTCACCATACACCTCTCCCGTTGATACATACAAGAAACGGCACATACCATGGGAAAGTCCATAATCCAAGAGATTTGCCGTACCATAGATATTGGATTTCATCACTTCCACCGGAGAGGAAGCGAAGGCTGCGGGAGAAGCGTCACTTGCGGCATGTATGATATAATGAAAAGACTCGACATCTGCACTTGACAGAGGTTTGGAGACATCGGAACTTGTCAGAGGAGTGGAGACATCGTATTTGAAGAAATGAAAATAAGGATTGCCTGCATATTCGGCAAATCGAGCCAACGCCCTAGTTTCATTCCTGCCAGCGGCATATACATTAATATCTCCACGAGCCATCAGCACCTCAACAAGACAACCGCCAATAAGACCGGTAGCACCTGTAACGAGCACATTACACCCGCTCAATTTCTCCCACGGCAATGCCTCACCCGCAGCAGCAAATATATCATCGCAATAAGACTTTGGGATGCGCTGCCATTCTTCATTCTTCATTCTTCATTCTTCATTTAATCCACGCTTCCTTCTCAACATGCATAAGAGCTTTGAGAATTTCGAGGTCCTCGATAGTGGTAACCTTGATATTCTTCTCCGAACCCGGAACGATGTGCATCTCCCTGCCACCAAGTTCAGCCATCAGTGTGCACGACGCAACAGAGTTAGTGATACCACGTGCAGCAGCCTCTTCATGGGCAGCAATGAGGTTTTTCAGGCGGAATGTCTGAGGAGTCTGTGTACGTATGAGTTTGTCTCGCGGAATACTTGTAGTAGTTGCAAAACCATCATCACTCTCGAGTATAGCCTCACGACATTTTATACCAGTAATCGCATAACCATATTTCTTGCATATAGCGATATTGGAGGATATGATATCCTGTGACAACAACGGGCGCACTGCATCATGCACAAGCACAAGGTCGTCGTCGGCAATACCGGCATCCTTCAAACCATAGATACCATTGTGAATGGATTCCTGACCATTGCTTCCACCCGGGAATATCCAGCGCAACTTAGTGACCATAAACTGGTTGGCGTATGACTGCAACACCGTCTGCCATCCGTCGAGACATACCACGGCAATACCGTCAATGTCTGGATGACGTTGGAATGCCAACATTGTATGTATTATAATCGGACAGTTATCTACATGCATAAACTGCTTGGGAATATCCTGCCCCATCCTGTTGCCGGAGCCACCAGCTATTATCAATGCGTAATTCATAATCTTTCAATTTTTCAATCTTCAACTTTCAACCTTCAACTTTCAACCTTCAACTTTCAACCTTCAATCTTCAACCTTCAATCTCCCCAACGCTTCCTTTCTCGTTTCCTTGCGGTCGAGATTGACATAGGCACGATGATGTTTCTCAACCCGTTGCTCCACAGGTGGAAACTGCATATAATCATTAAAGAAATGGCGGAGATACTTGTCGTATTCTTTGGGCAAAGGCACTTTGATATCCTCAAAGGGGAACAGCACTCCTTCGCCAAGCCACTCCTTGGGGAATACCTCCTTATATCCATAGGAACCAGTATATACCTGCACATTTTTTGCCTTATCATAATCATATCGATGACTTATCTCATCCATCTGCGCAATAAGATGCCTGCGAATAGACGAGCGACAGAAGTAAGCAAGGGTCTTGATGGCAAAACGCCCCCACTCCTTCGGGTCGGAAAGCAACTGAAGGTATTCACCAAAGGAATTATGCGTAGAAACCGCATTAAGGCGATTTATTATCTTCGTGTATTTTGCCTTCAACCTCTTTGCCTTCTCCACATCATCGTCGGTGGCATCAAGCGGGAAGATATCTACATATAACCCGATGACACAAGGTATTTGCTTATCCTCAATAAGAGTGGTGGTTTTATCTGAGAGTTTAGAGAAATATAGAGGATAGGTAGGGTCGGAATATGGAGTGATGATCTCATACTTTCCAAAATCCTCCTCCTTGGCAATCTGAAGAAGACGGTCGTAATCAGGACGCGGCATGATGACATCGATGTCGTCGTCCCATGGTATGATACCATTATGGCGCACAGCACCTATTGCCGTACCTGCGCAACAATAATATCTCAATCCATGTCTGTCGCATATCTGCATGAAGTTCTTGAGAATGTCAAGTATGGTGGCATTCCACCTGTCTTTCACCTTTTTTATATCCATTTTGAGATTTGTTGTCTTATTTAGCGGACAAAGTTAGTATTTTTTTTGTTTTCCACAAAATATTATTCTCCTTTTTTTTCAAATATGAGAATAATATATTAATTTTGCAGCCAAAAATAGAGTCAAGACATGGACAACCTGAAAGAAAAGACGGCAAAAGGTCTGCTTTGGGGAGCACTCAATAGCAGCACGATGCAGGTGCTAAACCTTGTGTTCGGCATTTTCCTTGCCCGTATGCTTTCACCCCACGATTACGGCATTGTGGGAGTTCTCGCCATATTCAGCCTCATCGCCGGCAACCTCCAAAGCAGCGGTTTTACCCAGGGACTCACCAATATAAAGCATCCTACGGCAAATGACTACAACTCCGTCTTTTGGTTTAATATATCCATGGGCATCCTCTGTTACGTCATACTGTTTTTTTCTGCTCCATTGATAGCGCGATATTTCCATTCGCCGGAGTTAGTGTCGCTCTCTCGCTTCGTTTTCCTCGGATTTCTTATATCAGCCTTTGGCATCACCCGCAACGCCATCATGTTCAAACAGATAATGGCACGCGAGAGAGCCATAACAGGATTCATTTCATTGCTGATATCGGGATGTGTAGGCATTGTTATGGCATACAACGGATATGCCTATTGGAGTTTGGCTGTGCAGTCGGTGATGTTCGTTCTTATACAGAATATTTGCCGATATTATTACACCCAACATATATGGCGCCCGTCACTGCATATAGACATGTCGCCAGTGAGAAGAATGTTCCCCTTCAGTGTGAAGATACTCGTCACCACAATCATCAATACCATCAACAACAATGTGCTGACGTTTATCTTCGGAAATATCTTCCCGATGAAGACAGTGGGTAATTTCACACAAGCAATGAAATGGGATACCATGGCATACACCACCATCTCGGGGACGATAGAACAGGTGGCTCAACCGATACTTGTGGAAATAGCCGACGACAAGGACCGCGAATTGCGCGTGTTCCGCAAGATGATAAGGTTTACGGCATTTCTTGTCTTCCCATGTCTCTTCGGTCTTTCGCTTGTGGCAGAGGAGTTTATCCTCGTCACCATCTCCGCCAAATGGATAGACAGTGTGCCTCTGCTCCAGATACTATGCGTGGGTGGAGCCTTCATGCCTTTCTACACTATGTATCAGCATCTTGTGATTTCCGCCGGACGCTCGGATATATATATGTGGTGTAATATCGGACAGATTCTCCTTCAGATAGCCATCATCCTTGCATTTCATTCTTTCGGTATAGTGACGATGGTAATTGCCTACACTGCCTTCACTATAGCATGGCTTGGCGTATGGCATATCTTTGCCAAGCGGCTTATCGGAATAGGCTTTTTGGACATTGCCAAGGACATTGCCCCGTTTATGCTTGCGTCGGCAGGAGTGATGGTCATCACTCATTATCTCACCGCCTCATTGCTCTGTGGCATCTCTCCATATCTTACCTCTCCCTTTGTTCTTCTTCCCTTGAGGGTCGTTATTGCGGCTATATTATATTACGGTGTTATGAAGGCGGCAAGAGTGAAGATCATGGCTGAATGTATCAACTATATCAGGCGCAAGAGATAACTTGACCTGTCTCTAAGCGATTTGTTCGTTAGTACCTCACCTATTAGTCATTTATTTGCCTACTAGTCATTCTTTAGTCATTTTCTAGTCATTTACATGCAAACCATAACTTTCCTCTAAGGTAGCAATCTGTAACCCCCGTATTGTCATGTTGGTAACTTTGCACCGTATTTAATATTATATCTTTGACTAACATAGTTGTAAATGGTATCTCGGTAGTAGTTTATACTTTCTTCGCTATAACTCTCTGGAAGTTCTTGCCACAAAACATCACGTATGGTAATGACAAGAGTAGCACGAGTCGTTGGCTTGTCAAACGGATGATCCATACCAGACAACTGTTCCTTTATTTTAGCAAGCAACTCTATGGCTACATCCTTCAGCTTTTTGACTTCTGTCTTTGACAGATTGTCTTTCAATAGGAGGTCATAGAGCGAGAGCTCTTCATCACTCTTGAAACCTTCTCGAACATAA
>JALFCW010000071.1 GCA_022771625.1 Prevotella sp. | reverse complement strand
CCATCGGCAAAACCTGCATATGTGTGCTTGCGATAGTAGTTGCTATCCCAAAGACCTACAGGCTCGCCTCCACGCCAACCGCTACTAGCAGGAGCGTCGGTGGCACACCACTGGCAGATACCCCACTGCTGGTCGGCTGGGATGATGCGGAGATATTCCGATACGACAAACTTATACATCTCAGCCATTGCCTTGTGCTGCTCCTCGGTAACGTCGGCAGTCTTAACAGTGTTACCAGCAGCGTCAACCAATCCCATGTCGAGCTCAGATACGCGGCATAGTTTGCCTGATGCTGCCATAAGCTCAAACATCTGAGTGATGTGCTTCTTCTTGCTTTCCTGAATCTGAGGATTCATATAGCAAGATATATGCATCTGAGTACCGATACCGTCGATCTTTGTAACACCGTCGGCTTCCCAACGCTTTATCCATGCAATAAGGCTCTTGAGCTTGCCATTGTTGTCCCAATCACTTTCGAGGTTATAGTCGTTGACGAAAAGCTTCAGGTCGCTCGGTGTTCCACCATTAGCCTCGAAATGCTTGCGTGCACTTGCCACTGCTGTGCGCACATAGTCGAGGTCGCCGAGGTAGTCCTGCCAGTAGAAGGCATCGCCGCCTACGTCCCATGTACCACCGGGCTTGTAGCCCTCAGAGTGCTGGAGAGCAAATACTCCCTCGCTATCGGGATTACCGCCAGAGATAGCTTCGTTGACAACATCCCAAGCCTTAACCTTGCCCTCGCAAGCAGTCATCATTGCGCCAATCCACTTGTCCATAGCCCAAGTAAGGGTGTCCTTCTTCTCCTCTGGAGTGAGAGGAATGGTATTGCCTGATTTGATTGTGTACCAGTGAATGTCGGCAAAGTAGTAGTCAACTTGGTTTTTGTTGACATTGAGATTGAATGCTATTGCCTTCATGCCATCACCCTCTGCAGGAATGGTACCTTGCTTCTCATAGTACTGCCATTCAGTAGTGAACGTGGGATTTTCAGGCAGCATTGCCCAGTGCTTGTATCCTCCTGGCTCACCATGACATTGAGATTCAGAACCAGCTTCTTCAGAAGCCTTATACCAGAATGATATCTTATATTCCTCACCACCAGCCCAGGTCTTGTCGGGAGTGTAGATGAAGAACTGAGTATCCCAAGAGTTGGCAGGATTGGCAATAGATGTAATCTTGATACAGTTCTTTCCATCAGGACCGCCGGCGATAGGATTACCGGGAACATCGCCCTTGCCAGCCTCGCGCACCACGAAGTTGTCCATAGGCTGACCAACTTCCATAGAGCCATTGGTAACTTGGTCTGTAAATATCTCAAATGAAGGAGCTTCAGAATGAGATATTGTTATAGATTTCCAATAGATTGTACCAGCGAAATCTCCATGCTGGAAAAAGAGGCCATTGCTTGCCATTGTAGGAGTGACATTAAACTCAACAACGTCATAGTCACCACCTACAGGGATATTGAAGTTACGTGTATCACCACCTCCCCAATCTCCTATTTTGAAGCGCACATTAGGCTCTTCTGCGCCTTCCGCCTTACATTCGATAGAAATCTTATATGTCTTTCCCTCTTCAAGAGAAATACCGTTTACAAGCCAATACTGAAGAGTGTACCAAGGATCTATCACTTCAGGATTGTATATTACCACGGCGCCATCCTTGTTCCACTCTGTAACTACAGTTTCAGGACTACCAGTCCAACTATAACTTGTAAGTGTAGAGCAGTCAAGTTTATAATCAACTTTATCTACTGTCGCATCAGGATCAACTTGCATCTCCTTGTCCGCAATAAGCGAGCTGAGCCACTTGATGGGCTGTTGAGAGTGCCAAGCAAGAGTGTGACCATACACATCCATACCAGCATTTGTTGCATTGTTGATAAACTCGGTGACTGTTCCAAAACTCATGTTTCCCTTATCATCTACGCACGAAGCCATCTTCATGGCATTGCCTGTAACCAATTCGTTGAAGTTGGAGTTGGCGAGCGCATATACCAGTTCCTGCTTGTTGTAGTCGTTTGCTTCAATAGCAAGAGCCACCTTGAAATTGGGATACTTCGAGCGATCGACATATTCCTTCAGAGGGTCATAGTCTGCAAGATACTCATACCCTTCCTTCTGAGGATCGCCTCCTTCATATACTCGGTCCCAAGTATCAGCACAGGAAGCCAATAGCATGGCTCCGAGTGCTGTGAATATTAATTGCTTTTTCATTGTCAACTTATTTACTTATTATAAATCGGTGAAAACTCCTCAACGGTCACTCCCGAGCGCTGCCAAATAAGATTGTCGGTAGTCTCGACAGTGAAGCCACCACCAAAGTCAACCTTATACGATAAATCAATCATATCGCGGTCTTTCTCGTTCCATGCCTTCTTGGCACCGTCGTCAACCCATTTGCCATTACCAGATGCAGTTACGCCATCTGTGGCAGAAGTGATTGTGCAGTTGTCCGAACCATCGAAGGTGAGCAGGAGGTCGGCAGTAAGAGTCTTGGTAGAGATCTTGGGATTACCATCTTTGTCAACATCATTATATTCAAATGGATAGCTGACAGTGAGGATTGACTGAGAGAGTGACTTTGTCTCAATCTTGATTACATTACGCTTCTCTACAGATGCGGCCTTGCGGTCCTGAGTCTTCTGACCAATCTCGTCGTTGATAATGTCCTTACCTTCGGCAAGCCAGTAGCCAGAATACTTATTAAGATACTTCACGCAATAGAGCACATAGTCCATAGGTTTTACCTTCCATGCGCCCTCATCCAGACGTGAGGGAGTGGCACCCTCTTCATTAGGTGTACCAGAGAGGATTCTTGTAAATCCCTTCTGACTCGTCATCACCAAAGGAATGACATACACACCCTTAGCTGCATCGGGATCATTGAAGAAGGCATCGGTAAGCTGCACCTCGGTAGAACCATTGTATGTTCCGTTGAACGCCAAGGTCTTCGTAGAGAGAGTGTAGTAGCTTTCGGGCATTGCCTTAATAGGAGTACCGTCGCCAAAGGTAAGGTTATTGACAAGGCTATTGTCAACAGCCACCTCTACACTGCCATTAGAGCCATTGTAAGAACCACCAAAGGTAGCCATAATCTTACACTTGTGCTGCTTGTCGAGCGTTGTGTCATATTCGTCATCTCCCATTACGAGTGTACGAACAGGATACTGATATGGGAAATATACAGTCTGCTCCTCGTAGTCGGGGAACTCATTGTCGCCGTTCTCGCAAGAGGCGAACCCCAAAGCCAAGACAGCGGCCGACATATACTTAAAAATATTATTCAATTTCATAAATCTCAATGTTAGTTTTTTATTAATTACCATCCATAGTTCTGCTGGAGATTGCTCCACTTCAATATCTCTGAGTAAGGTATCGGACAATAGTACATATAGTCCTGATAGTTGCGCTGCTCAACGTCGATTACCTTGTAGTCGAGAGTTCCGTCTGTCTTGGTAGTGATGCTCACACCCTTGGCAGTCTCGTTGAGAGGAGCCAACCAGCGACGCAAATCCCAGAAGCGGTTGTTCTCGAAGCAGAGTTCGAGACGACGCTCGTTGCGGATAAGCTCACGCATCTTCTCCTTTGATGCTGCACACTCCTCGAGATATGGGTCCTCATTGTTGCCATTGATATCCATGTCGCCAATACCGGCACGGCTACGAATAGCCTTGATGACATCGTATGCAGAGTAACCAGCACCACCTACCTTAGCCTTCGGACCTTCAGCCTCATTGGCAGCCTCGGCATAATCGAGGAATATCTCAGTCGCACGGATACGGATCTGCAAGTGGTTGTTTGTAGATGACTCGTCGTTACAGTTGATGTCTGAGCGGAGGAGCTTTCTCAGGTAATAACCTGTGACTGTTGATTTTCCGTTCTCCTTGTTGAGACCGTCAAGAGTATTCGCATCCTCTGCTGTGTTGATAACAGTGTTGTTGTGTCCCATCTTTGCACCATTAACAAGAATATAGGTTGTCAGACGAGGGTCACGTCCTGTATAAGGATTATTGGGGTCATAACCCGAACCAGCAGCAGTGATAGGCATACCATTTGCCATTGGGAATGCATCAACGAGGTTCTGAGTAGGATTAACACGTCCGCTACCGAAGATCGATGGAGGATAGTTGTCCTTCTCATAGCTCTGGGTCTTATTGATGTTAGCACGCCAAATGATTTCAGAAGGAGCATCGTCGGCAGCACCGAAGCCGTTGAGGAATGTAGTGTTATCAAAAATCTTCCAACCATCGCTCTGCATATTGTCAAGACCGCCAAACTTAGCAAGACAGTCGGCAGCGAGCTTGGCAGCCTCTGCGTATGTACATGCACCTGCCTTGCTATATGCAGGAGATGCGGCGAGGATGGCAAGCTGAGCCTTGAAGGCAGCAATGATGCGGCCGTCAATCTTTCCACGATGATGTGCACCGAATGCCTTGTTATATCCTGTCATGTCTGCACCTATACTTGTATATTTGGCAGGAATCTCTGAGGCACTACCGATAGTCTTATACTCCTCGGGAAGATATTCGAGAGCCTTGTTCCAGTCTGCCATAATAAGGTCGTAGCACTCCTTGAATGTTAGACGGGCCTCGTTGAAGTCGGCTGTACCATCCACATACTCAAGGTGCATTGGGATACCAAGCAATTCGCCATCCTTCTCTGCCATACCGGCATGAGCACGAAGGGCATAGAAATGATGCAAGCCGCGCAATGCGTATGCGTTACCAAGATAATTGTCAATAAACATCTGGTTGACGCTTTCGTCGGTATATGACCACACTACTTTGTCAGCATTGGCAATCATGAGATTACAATACTGAATGGCATGGAAAGCATCGTTCCATCTGCTCACGGGATTCACTTCAGCCGTCCACGAACCAGTAGCCATCTTCTTATAGCTGTTGGAAGCGTCGTTCGACACGGCATCGTCGGTAGCCAGGTCGGTTTGCGGCATGTCGCTATATGGCAGCACGAGATAGGCATTGTCGAGCACACCACGGGCAAAATCAGCATCCTTATACATAGATGTGATGTCCTGGTTGTTCTCGTTAGCCGGTTCGAAGAGGTCGTCGCACGAAGCGAGAGCCATCGTAGCTGCGCTAATTAGAATTATATTTTTCAGTTTCATAATTTCTGTTTTATTTATATTGTCTTCTCTTTCTTAGAATGCAACCTTGAAACCAAGATTATAGAAACGTGTCTGAGGAGCTGAACCCACACTCATTTCAAGAATCTCACGCTCCTTGGCTATAGTAAGGAGACTGTTGCCGCTTACATACACCTGAACACCCTTGACAAAGCTGTTGCCGAAGAGCTTCTTGTCGAAGTCGTAAGAGAGCTGCACCTTGTTGAGGTCGAAACGAGATGTTGAGTACATCCAGAAATCTGATGTCACATAGTTGTTGGCACCATTACCTGTTGTCAGACGTGGATAAGCAGCGGTGTTGGCTGTCTCGGGAGTCCAACGATCGCGTACTGCGGCTGAGTACTTGTCCTCACCCTTAACCCACCAGTAGCTGTTGTTGCGAACGCCATTACCTCCGAAGCTGCCTGTTCCGAGCATGAAGAGTGTGAAGTTCTTGTACTTCAATGTCACATTGATACCGAGAGTAGAAGGAGCTCCATACCAGCCGCCCTTACCAAGGTTTACCTGGTCCTTATTGTCAATCACGCCGTCGTTGTTCTGGTCCTTGTACTTCAAGTCACCGGGAGCGATTGTCTGACCGAAATATGATTGGTTGGGAGAAGACTTGATGTCTGCCTCGTCCTGGAAGAATCCAAGACACTCATATCCCCAAATGGCGTCAAGCGGTTTGCCCTGACGATACTGGTAGGCATCAGCATAGTTGGTGTCGTCGCGCTTAGTGGCCTTTGTGGTGTAGTAAGTGTAGTTGGCACCAACCTGCAGACCGAAGTCACCGAAGTTCTTCTTGTAGTTGAGTGCGATGTCGAAACCAGTGCGCTTGTCATCGTTGAAGTTGATGTAAGGACGGAATGATGACTCAGGGTAATAAACCATGAAGTAGCTCGGCATCTGGTTGGAAGCCGTGATAATCTGTCCTGTCATCTTGCTCACGAAGAACGATGCGTCGAAGGTGAGGGCACGGTCGAGAACCGAACCACGAAGGTTTACAGAGAACTCCTTACGGTGGATATAACCGAGGTCATCATTGGAACCACGCTTTGACTGAACGCCTGCATGACCCGACATTCCGTTCCAGTCCCACCAACCGCCGCTCTGGTAAGCACCGAGATACATGTAATATTCGTCGATACCGAGGTCGGTAACAAGGTCACTGTAGCTTGCGCTGAGCACGAGGTCGTTGAAAGCACTGTCCTTCATGAAGTTCTCGTTAGCGATGTTCCATCCGAGTGTGAACGATGGAGAGAAACCTGCACGCTTGCCCTCAGGGAGCTTGGCTGACCAAGGTGCTGCGAGAGCGAAGTCGGCATAGTACTTGCGGTCGTAGTTATAACCGAGCTGAAGACCAAGGTTGGCGTTAGATACCTTGTGATATGTACCAGACTCCGACTGCTGATAACCATTTGCAACGAGCATTGCATTTACATTATGAACATTACCAAATGTGCGTGCATAGTCAAAATGAGCGTTGAATGCGATTGTCTGGTTGTCAGTAGAGCCAGAGATATTCTGTACACCAGAGTGCTTGTCAACAGTGTCGAATGTGTTAAGGGCGACAATCACGTCCTTGCCGTTGTATTCGCTCCATGTCGGGGTGAAGGTGGCATAAGTGTCGTTGAACGATGTGGTGTAGGCTGTTCGGTAGTCAACAGCTACCATA